>CBFDCL010000007.1:0-43062 GCA_965603295.1 uncultured bacterium
CTCTACCATAATCAGGCTGTTGGCCACCGCACATTCGGAATCGTTGTGCATGTGAGCCCCCAGCTGCGCATCAGGAAGCCTGTCCCTGACCGTCCTTGCAATGGTCTCGATCTCCAAGGGCAGTGTGCCCCCGTTAGTGTCGCAAAGGACCAGGCACCGGGCTCCGCCTTCCTGAGCAGCTTCGAGAGTTTTCAGGGCGTATTCCGGGTTGTCCTTGTAGCCATCGAAGAAGTGCTCGGCGTCGTAAAAAACAGTCTCGGCGTTTTCACTCAGGAAGGAAACCGAGTCGTGGATCATCTCCAGGTTTTCCTCGAGGGTGGTCCGCAGAGCTTCCTTGACGTGAAGATGCCAGCTCTTCCCGAAAATGGTGATAACCTCGGCGGCCTTCAGCAGAGCGAGGATCTGGGGGTCATCGGAAGCCTTGATGCCCTTGCGTCTGGTGGAGCCGAAGGCGGTGATTCTCGCGTGGGACAGGGACAGGTTCCTGGCTTTCTCGAACACCTCAGCGTCCTTGGGGTTGGACCCCGGCCATCCTGCCTCGATAAAATCCACGCCCAGTTCATCCAGTTTCTGGGCGATGGCGATCTTGTCCGTCAACTGAAGGCTGATCTCCTCCGCCTGGGTGCCGTCCCTCAGAGTGGTGTCGTAAATAACTACCTGATCCCTGGTTTTGCCTTTCATGATTGAACCGCCTTTATTATCAAACCCAGTCCTGGTTCTGGACCTGGTCTAAGTACTCAAGCATTGAAGTACAGAGGTACTTTAATACATTGGGTTAAACCGTCTCCCCTCCGAGGTCGAAGGCGTTATGGAGCACCCTTACAGCCAGTTCCGTGTATTTGCTCTCGATCACACAGGACACCTTGATCTCGGAGGTGCTGATCATCTGGATATTAATCCCGTCCCCCGAGAGGGCTTTGAACATCTGGGATGCTATTCCGCTGTGGCTTCGCATCCCTGTTCCCACGATGGAAACCTTGGCCACTTTATCATCGGTGAGAACGCCGGCAGAATCGATCTCCCGGGCGATGGGTTCCACGATGGAAAGGGCCGAATCCAGGTCCCCTTTCGGCACGGTGAACGTCATATCAGTGAAGCCGTCGTGGCTGATGTTCTGAATGATCATGTCCACGTTGATATTGGCTTCTGCGATGGCACCGAAGATCCGGGCCGCTATCCCGGGCCTGTCCGGGACGCGCATGATGGAGACCTTGGCCTCGTTTTTCTCGTAAGTAACCCCCGAAACAACCACCTTTTCCATTTCCGAATCCTCCATGGTCACCCAGGTGCCCTCCGTTTCCGTGAAAGTGGAGCGAACGTGCAACGGGACATTGTAGGTTTTTGCAAATTCCACCGACCTGATCTGAAGAACTTTGGCGCCCAAGCTGGCCATTTCCAGCATCTCGTCGTAACTGATTTTAGGGATTTTGACAGCCTCGGGGACAACGTTGGGGTCTGTGGTATAAATCCCTTCGACATCCGTATATATCTCACACGAATCGGCCTTGAGGGCTGCTGCCAGGGCCACCGCGGAGGTGTCGGATCCTCCCCTTCCAAGGGTGGTTATATCCCCTATCTCGTTGATCCCCTGGAACCCTGGTACGATCACAACCCGGCCAGCCCGGAGGTTTTCGCGGATCCTCTCGTCATCGATCCTGTTGATCCTTGCTTTCGAGTGGAAATTGTCAGTGTGGATCGCCACCTGGGATCCGAGGAGGGAGATGGCATCCTGGCCTTTCTTTTTGAGCGCCATGGACAAAAGCCCCACCGTTATCTGCTCCCCCGTGGCCACGACGACATCGTACTCCCTCGGGTCCGGTTGATTGCCCAACTGCCGGCAAAGATCCACAAGCCGGTTTGTCTCCCCTGCCATGGCGGAGACCACGACAAGGACATCATGCCCCTGGTCACGGGTTTTTTTCACCCGGGACGCCACATGGTGGATCTTCTCGATGTCCCCCACCGAAGTGCCGCCGAACTTTTGAACAATCAATGCCATGCTTTCGCGCCTCCCGCCTAACTGTCAGAACACGGGGATTGAAAGAGACGGGGATAGGTGAAGATACCATTTATTCCCCCTATTCCCCGTCTCCGTGTCAGCAGATTCAGATCTCCCCATTTACGAACCGCCCCATCAGTTCATGGCCATGTTCGAGGGTCACACCGGAAGCAGCGGCGGTCTCCTCGTCATAGGTTTGGCCCGCCCCGGAGGAGCCTTCCGAACGGTAGATCGCAAAGGGGACCTTTTCGGCCGAATGTGTCTTGAGTTCCAGGGGTGTCGCGTGGTCCGGAAGAAGAAGGACTCCGAAAGATGGAAAGCGTTTCAGACCTTCCATGACAGGCCCGACGATCCTCGAGTCAAAATCTTCCAACGCCCGGATCTTGTCCTCGAGGGAGCCCCCATGGGATGCCTCATCGGGAGCTTCCACGTGAAGGTAAACGAGGTCCACTTTTTCGAGGGCTTCGAGGACCGCCGTAGCCTTCCCCTCGTAATTGGTGTCCAGGTAGCCAGTGGCTCCGGGAACGTCGATAATCCTGAACCCAACGGAAACCCCCAGCCCTTTCATGAGATCCACAGCCGTGATCATGGCACCTGAAAACCCATACCGGTCCTGAAAAGGCTCCAACCGGGGTTTTTTGCCCTGTCCCCAGAGCCAGATGGCGTTGATCGGGGCCTTCCCGTGTGCGGCCCTTTCCCTGTTCACGGGGTGATCGGCCAGCACACGAAGGGATTCCTGTTCCAGGGCGAGGACCTTCGATGCGGCTTCCCCCGCGGGCCAGCCCTCGGATACCTCCCTGTCGGTTAGATCATGGGGAGGGGCAACCTGTAGTCCATCCAACCCTTTCCGCCACACCATAAGGTGACGGTAGGAGACCCCCCTGTAGAACTGGATGTCGTTTTCCCCCAGACGGGAGGAAAGGGTTTCAAGGATAGAGGCCGACTCGTCTTCGGAGGGGTGCCCCCCCGCGAAATCGACCATTACCAGATCCTCCGAAAAAGAGTCTTGAAGACCGGTTTCCAGACCCTCGCCCTCTCTCCGCCCAAGGGTAACCAGGTTACACCTGAAAGCGACATCCTCAGGCCCCAGTTCAACCCCCATGCCGGCAGCCTCTATGGGGGACCGTCCGGAGTACACCTTGGCGGGATCGTAGCCCAGTACCGAGAGGTTGGCCACATCGGATCCCGCGGGCATGCCACTGGGGATCGTCCGGACCGTCCCGATAATCCCGCTTCCGGCGATGGCATCCATGTTCGGGGTCCGGGATGCCATGAGAGGGGTTTTCCAACCCAGTTCCCGGACGGGGCGATCGGCCATCCCATCCCCCAGCAGAACCGCATATTTCACGGCGTCTGCCATCCGGAATCCCCCTCCGGGAGGATCCTCATGAGAAAACTTTTTCCCAGGGTCATATCAAGGGTGTCGATCCTGGCAAGGGCCGAAATCATTCTCGAGTACGGTGCCTCGTGGAGGATCATCACTATGGGAACACCTCCACCCTTCTCCATCTCACGTCCCCTCTGGATAACGGAACTGATACTGATCCCGCTTTCCCCGAGAACCCCTGAAATAGCTGACAAGACACCCGGCTGGTCCCTCGCGGACACCCTGACATAAAACTCGCTAACCGCGTCACGGGCAAGCTGAAGAGGTTTTTCGCGTTTTGCCCCGGGACGGCTGCCACCCACCGGCACACGACCCACCGCCCCGGACAGGATGTCCCTGGCGCACGTAACGATGTCTGCCGCAACCGCGCTTCCCGTCGCAAGCCCACCCGCCCCCTGCCCCGAAAAAAGGGATGGACCAAGGTGGTCGTCCTCGATGTAAACCGCATTTAAGACACCTTCAACGGAGGCGAGGGGGTGTTCCCCGGGGACCAGGGCCGGGTGAACCCAAGCCTCTACACCGGAATCCGCTCTTTTGGCCGAAGCCAGGAGCTTAACCCTGTACCCGAACTCGCCGGCCATCTCCAGGTCCAGGGGGGTCAGCTCCCTGATCCCCTGGAAGGGAAGATCAGAAAAGGAGACGGCCATGTTAAAGCAGACGTTTACCAGGATCGACAGCTTCTGAGCCGCATCGATCCCTTCCACGTCCATGACAGGATCCGTTTCGGTGAACCCTTTTTCCCGGGTTTCCTCCAGAATTTCCGGGAACGGTTTCCTCTCGTGAAACATCCGGGAAAGGATGTAGTTACATGTCCCGTTGATGATCCCGGTGACAGAACGGATCCTGTTGGCTACAAGTCCCTGCTTGATCGTCCTTATCAGGGGGACACCGCCCGCGACGCTGCCCTCGAACAGGAGAGAAACCCCGTTTTTCTCGGCCCTTTCCACAAGCTCGGCCCAGTGTTCGGAAAGAAGGGCCTTGTTTGCCGTTACGACATGCTTCCCGCTGTCAAGGGATTCAAAAATATATTCCTTCGCGGGGTCGATCCCACCGATAAGTTCCACAACGATCTGGACCCGCGGGTCACGGATCACCTGGCTGGCGTCCGACGTCAGAACCCCATCGGAAAACGACACGGGGCGAGGACGGGAAAGGTCAAGATCGGCGGCACGGAGGATCTCGATGGAAGCGCCGGTGCGGTCGGATAGCAGACCCGAATTGTTCTGAAGGATCTCAACCGTCCCACAGCCAACGGTACCGAGTCCGATGATGCCGACCTTGACCGTTTCCACGCTCAGTCCGCCCTCACACGTTCGGCAACCAGGTCACCCATTTCCGAACAGGAAACGAGTCGGACCGCGTCCCCGGCCTCGTTCCAGACTGTATCACTCAGGGAAAAGTTCGTGTGATCGATTATTGTAGCCAGGAGGTCCCCCGTCCTGAAACCCTCATCCAGAACCTCTTCCACGGCACGGTGAATGGCTTTCGCCGCCTCCGGAGCCTGGCAAGACATCTCCAGCATCATCGCCGCCGAGAGGATCATGGCCAGGGGATTGGCCTTATTCTGGCCGGCGATGTCAGGGGCACTGCCGTGAGCCGGTTCGTACATGGCTGACTGTCCTCCTACACAGGCCGAAGGCAGCATTCCGATGGAACCTGTCAGCATGGAGGCCTCATCCGACAGGATGTCCCCGAACATATTGCCCATAACCATGACATCGAACTGGGAGGGGTTCCGGATCAGCTGCATGCTGCAGTTGTCGACGAACTGGTGATCCAGCTCGATATCAGGGTAATCCCTGGCCACCTCAAGCACCACTTCCCTCCAGAGAGCCATGGTCTCGAGGACGTTGGCTTTGTCCACCGATGTAAGTTTTTTGCGCCGCTTTCTGGCCGCTTCGAAACCGAACCGCACGACTCTCTCGATCTGTTTGTCGTTGTATCTCATGGTATTGAACCCCTCCCGTCCTTCCGGGGTCCGGTTGATCCCTCTCGGCTGGCCGAAATAGATGTCCGATACCGCCTCCCGGACGACAAGGATGTCAACGCCATGAACTACCGACTGTTTGAGAGTCGAGGCGTTTGCCAGGGGTTCATAGACCTTTGCCGGGCGGAGATTGGCGTACATGTCCAGGTCGATCCGCAGTCTCAGGAGTCCTCTTTCAGGCCTGATATTTGTGGGCAGGTC
Source organism: uncultured bacterium (assembly GCA_965603295.1). Classification (GTDB taxonomy): domain Bacteria; phylum BMS3Abin14; class BMS3Abin14; order BMS3Abin14; family BMS3Abin14; genus JAFGWO01. The sequence goes on from CBFDCL010000007.1 coordinate 5,575, forward strand.
GTCCCATTTGGGGCCGCCGACAGCACCCAGAAGGATCGCGTCCGTGTTTTTTGCCATCTCCATCGTTTCGGCACTGATGGGCGCCCCTTCCTCATCGATGGCGATGCCGCCACATAGCGCCTCGGTGAAATTGAAGCTAAGTTCGAATTTGCTGGTTACCGCATTCAGGACTTTGAGAGCCTCATCGATAATTTCCGGGCCGATCCCATCGCCTGGCAACACGAGAATGTCGAAACTCTTTTTATCAGTCATTTAACCCCTCCTTGAGCAGATATGGGATAAGCCCACCGGAATCGATGAGGTCCATCATGAAGGCGGGATAGGACTCAGCCCTGAATTCCTCATCCCTTGTTATGTTCCTGATGGATCCCGTGGCGGGATCCACTTCAACCATATCCCCGGTCCGTATGCGGCCGGCGGCTTCCTGGGACTCGAAAATGGGGAGCCCCATGTTAAAGGCGTTCCGGTAAAAGATCCGGGCGAAAGACCCCGCTATCACACAGGATACCCCCGCGGCTTTGATGGAGATGGGAGCGTGCTCCCTTGAGGAACCGCATCCGAAATTCTTACCGCCCACGATAATGTCTCCCTGGTTTACTTTCAGAGGAAACTCCGGGTCCGCGTCCTCCATGCAGTGCGCCGCGAGCTGTTCGGGATCGGAGGTACTCAGATAACGGGCAGGGATAATGGCATCGGTATCCACGTCATCACCGAACCGCCAGGCCTTTCCTTTCATGATGTTTTTCATGGTGCCTCCATCTACAGAATTCAGTCGTCAGGAGTCAGGAGCCAGCAACTTATGCTGTCCATTATTCTCCTGGCTACTGTCTTCTGACTCCTGTCTCCAAAACCGTTTTCTCAAAGATCATCGGGTGAACTGATGATCCCTGTCACCGCGGACGCCGCGGCGACGGCCGGACCCGCCAGATAGACCTCACTTCTCGGATGGCCCATGCGCCCTACGAAGTTCCGGTTGGTGGTCGCGACGGCTCTCTCGCCCTCCGCGAGGATTCCCATGTGCCCCCCGAGGCAGGGTCCGCAGGTCGGGGGACTGATGACCGCCCCCGCCGAGAGGAAAATCTCGAAGAGCCCCTCTTCCAGTGCCTGGCGGTAGATCAGGGGTGTAGCCGGGATAATGATCATCCGAACCCCCGGGGAGACTTTCCTGCCTTTCAGGACCCTGGCGGCCATCTGGAGATCCTCCAGGCGGCCGTTTGTGCAGGATCCGACTACTACCTGATCGATGGCCACCTCTCCCGCCTCTGCCACCGGCCGGGAGTTCTCCGGAAGATGGGGGAAAGAAACCTGAAGGTCTATCCCCGACACGTCGATATCAAACACCTCGTCGTAGAAGGCATCAGGATCGCTCCGGAAGTTCGTCCACTCCCTTGACGCCCTTTCCCGGGCGTAGTCCTCCGTAACGGAATCCGGTTCTATGATCCCGTTCTTGGCTCCCGCCTCGATGGCCATGTTGCATATTGTGAGCCGGTCGGACATGGGAAGGTCGCGGATAATCTGTCCAGTGAACTCCATGGACCGGTAGAGAGCCCCGTCTACCCCGATCAGGCCTATGATGAAAAGGATCAGATCCTTTCCTCCCACCCAGGGCTTCAGGCTGCCCTCGAGGACGAACTTAAGGGAAGAGGGCACTTTGAACCAGGCCTTGCCGCTGATCATGGCCCCGGCGAGGTCCGTGCTGCCCCCCCCCATGGAGAAAGCACCCAGGGCCCCGTAAGTGCAAGTGTGACTATCGGCCCCGATGACGAGATCTCCCGGAAGGACAAGCCCTTTTTCGGGGAGCAGAGCATGTTCCACGCCCATCTCCCCAAGTTCGAAATAGTGGGTGATCCGGTAATCCCGTGCAAATTCGCGGAGTTCCTTGCACTGCTGTGCCGAGGCGATATCCTTATTCGGCGTAAAATGGTCCGGCACAAGGGCGATCTTGTCCCTGTCGAACACCTTCTTGATGCCCTGTTTCCGAAGAATGCCGATAGCGATTGGGGCCGTGATATCGTTGCCCAGGGCTAGGTCCACATCGGCCAGGATGATCTCCCCCGGGCGCACCTCGTCGCGCCCGCTGTGGGCTGCGAGGATCTTCTGGCTAATGGTCATGCTCATTCTTAATTTCTCCAGTCCAAGGCCTAATGCCCAAAGCCCAAAGTCATCCCAGGTACAAACCGTGCTTTATCTTTGGCCCTTGGGCTTTGGCCTTTGGTCTCAATCTATAGTGAAGGTTTCTCCTCCTGGCTGGTTTCCTTCCGATAGGCCAGTTTGTTCAGAGCGTTGGTGAAAGCCCTGGCCGAAGCAACGATGATGTCGGGGGAAGCGCCCTGTCCGATGATCGTGTGGCCGTTCTCCTTTATCTTCACCGTCACCCCTCCCATGGCATCCGCACCGCCCGTGATAGCCGACACGGTGAAACTCATAAGCCTGGCTTTGCTCTTGCACACCTTCCTGATAGCCTTGAGGACAGCGTCCACCGGACCGTCTCCGAAGGCGGCGCTTGTCCCGGCCTTGCCGTTCACCTCCATCTCCACCGTTGCGGAAGGAACAACCCCGGTACCGCTGTTGAAATTGACACTGAGAAGTTTGTACCGGTCGGGCAGCCTCAGCACCTCATCGGCGATCAGGGCCTCGATATCCTCATCGTAGACCGTCTTTTTCTTGTCAGCCAGCCCTTTGAAGGCGGAGAACGCCGTTTCCAGCTGCTCATCGGTCAGATCGACGTGGAGTTCGTCCAGCCTCTTCCGGAAGGCGTGCCGTCCCGAATGCTTGCCCAGGACCAGCGTGCTCTCCTGGATGCCCACCGATTCGGGAGTCATGATCTCATAGGTCGTCTTCTCTTTGAGCATGCCGTCCTGGTGGATCCCCGCCTCGTGAGCGAAGGCGTTAGCACCGACAATGGCCTTGTTGGGCTGAACCAGAATGCCGGTGATTCCCGACACCAGCCGGCTGGCCCTGGAAATCTCCTCAGTCCTGATCCCCGTCGCGATCCCCATATGGTCATGCCGGGTCCGGACAGCCATGACGATCTCCTCGAGGGAAGCGTTTCCCGCACGTTCACCGATCCCGTTGATCGTGCACTCCACCTGCCGGGCCCCCGCCTGCACAGCCGCGAGGGAATTGGCTACTGCCAGGCCGAGGTCGTTGTGGCAGTGCACGGACATGACGGCCTGACCGATATTGGGGACCCTCTCGCGAATGGAGGCGATGAGCTCTCCGAACTCGTCCGGAATGGCATAACCGACCGTGTCAGGGATGTTGATCGTTTTGGCTCCCGCTTCGATGGCCGCCTCGATCACCTCACACAGGTAGGACACGTCGCTCCTGGACGCATCCTCGGCCGAGAATTCGACGTTGGGCGTATAGGCCACAGCGTGGCGCACCGCTTCCACAGCCGCGTCCCTGACCTGATCATGGGTTTTCTGGAGCTTGAGCTTGACGTGGATGTCCGAGGTGGCGATGAAGGTGTGGATCCGTGGCTTTTTCGCTTCCTTCAGAGCCTCCCAGGCCCGGTCGATATCTTTTCGGCTGGCACGGCACAGACCCGCGACCTCGCTTTTCCGAAGCACACCCGCAACCCCCCGGACGGCTTCGAAATCACCTTCCGAGGCGATGGGGAACCCCGCTTCGATGACGTCTACGTTCATCCTTTCCAGCTGTTTTGCCACCCGGATCTTCTCATCCAGGTTCATTGAGGCGCCGGGGGACTGTTCGCCGTCCCTTAACGTCGTATCGAAAATGATGATCCTGTCAGACATGGCCTTTCTCCTTCCGTGAAAACTGTCCTGAACCCGGGTCGCTCATGGTGTTCTCCTGTCGCGACCCCCTATGGACCGGTATCCGGAAGGGCAAGGGTGAGCGCCCCCGGCGTCCCACCCACGCAGGATAAGTAAGGCGGGTTTCCGGTCCGGCTGCAGCAGGATTTTCCAAGATCACTTTCGCTAAGCCCCATGGCGCGTCACCACCTCCTCTCAACCTTCCTCCAGGATGTCCTCATCCTCGAGGGTAAAAGTTTCCAGTTCCTTTATATCGCCGGACCCCAGTTTCCGGACGATCCATGGGCCCAGAATCGGTCCCAGGACCACGTAGGACATACCGAACCCGAACAGAAAATAGACCGGGTAATTGGCCACAATCACCAGGCAGATCACCACCAGAGCCAGGACCTGAAACGCCTTTCTCCGCGGGATCACCACCTGCTTCAGGCTGGGGTACGGGATCGTGCTGATCATGAGAAACCCCAAGGTATAAGCACCGACGATGAACACCACACGGACCAGAAGGGAATCCAGGGAGTCTTCCCCCACAAGCAGGACGGTGATAGCGACCATGCCGGCCGCAGCGGGGATCGGCAGTCCCGTAAAGTGCTTTTCTCCAACCCGCTGGGCCTGAACGTTGTAACGGGCCAGTCTCAGCGAACCGCAGACCATGAACAGGAACGCACCGAGCCAACCGAACCTTCCCAGCGGATGCAGTATGGCCGTATACATGAGAACAGCCGGTGCGGCACCGAAGGCAAAGGAGTCAGACAGGCTGTCGTACTGGACACCGAAAAGGGACGTTGTCTTGGTCAGCCTTGCGATCCGACCATCCAGGGCATCGAGGACCCCGGCGATGATAATGGCCACGGCCGCTTTGGAATAAGCTCCGTCCAGAGACCAGACCACCGACACGAAACCCGAGAAAAAAGCCAGGGTCGTGATCAGGTTTGGAAGCAGGTAGATGGCTCTCCTGCCCTTGGGGCTGTGTTCCGTCCTTTCCGTCATTTCATCGCCGCCATCACGGTCAGGCCCGCCCGGACCTTATCTCCCGCACCCACCAGGGGTTCGACACCGGGAGGCATGTAAAGGTCTACCCTGGACCCGAAGCAGATGAGCCCGAACCTCTGCCCCGCTCTCACTTCGTCACCCTCTTTTAACCTGCAGACAATACGCCTTGCCACCATTCCGGCCACCTGCACCATGAGAAAGCGCCGCTGTGAACCGTCCTCGAGAAGGATCTCCGTTCTTTCGTTGTTAATCATGGCTTCATCCAGGTGGGCCATTGAGAACCCGCCGGGGACGTGGTGTACGGCCAGAACCTTTCCGTCCACAGGGATCCTGTTGATGTGAACGTTCAGAATGCTCATGAAAACGCTAATCCGGAAACCACCGTCCGGAATGTTTCGGGGGGAGGGATCGTTCGTCACAGCGACCACCCGGCCGTCCGCGGGGCAGACGATCTCCCCTTCCTTCAGGTCGGCGGTTCGCTCCGGATCCCGGAAAAACAGGGCAATGGCCAGGGTGACCGCCGCTCCCGCAGCCCCCGGAACCATCCCACCCGTGAAAAAGGCGAAAACCGTCAGGGCGCCGGGGATAGTGGACAGGTACAGGCCCTCGCGGGCGATCAATCCCATTCCGTTCCGCCCCTATTCCCGGTCCTTGACAGCGGCCTGTTCCTTCAACCATGGCATGAGAGCCCTCAACCTCTTCCCCACCTCCTCGATGGGATGCTCGGAACCTCTTCTTGCCAGCGCGTTGAAGACGGGACGCCCGGCCTGGTTCTCCAGGATCCATTCCCTGGCGAACTCACCGCTCTGGATCTCCTCGAGGATCTGGGCCATCTCGTCCTTGATCTCCTCGTCGATGACCCGGTCACCCCTTGTCAGGTCACCGTATTCGGCGGTGTTGCTGATGGAATACCTCATGGTTGAGATACCACCCTGGTACATGAGGTCCACGATGAGCTTGAGTTCGTGTAAGCATTCGAAATACGCCATCTCCGGGGCATACCCGGCCTCGACCAGAGTCTCGAACCCGGCCAGAACCAACCTCGTGGCTCCGCCGCAAAGAACAGCCTGCTCCCCGAACAGGTCGGTCTCCGTCTCCTCGCGGAAAGAGGTCTCCAGGATCCCCACACGTCCTGCACCGATGCCAGCCGCGTACTCGAGGGCCACCTGTCTGGCCGAACCGGACACATCCTGGTACACGGCGATGAGGGACGGAACGCCGCGGCCCTGGACGTATTCCCTGCGAACCAGGTGTCCCGGCCCTTTGGGAGCGATCATGACAACATCCATGGTATCGGGCGGCGTGATCTGTCCGTAATGGATGGAAAAGCCGTGAGAGAAAGCCAGTGCGGCATCACTCTTCATATGGGGGGCGATACGGTTTTCAAAAACATCTTTATGACATTCATCCGGCACCAGGATCATGACGAGATCCACCACGGCGCTGGCCTCTTCGATGGTACCCACCGCAAAGCCCGCTTTTTCCGCAGCCTGGCGCCCCTGATCCCCGTCCAGAAGCCCTATCATCACATCGACACCGCTTTCCTTCAGGTTCAGCGCCTGAGCGTGCCCCTGACTACCATAACCGATAACGGCCACTTTTTTCCCGGAAAGGGGAGCCCCCTTGATATGCAGATCATTTTCCGTCAGAACGTCCATGCCTATTGCTCCTTTCATCAACTCGAACAACAAAAAACCAAGTTTAACGTTCAACGTTGAACGTAAAACGTTGAACTGCGCGGCCCGCATGCAATGGGCCGTTACATTTCCCTCGCCAAGGCCACTTTCCCGGTCCTCGCGATCTCTTTGATCCCGAAAGGTTTGACCAGTTTAACGAAAGCATCGGTCTTGTCCTGATCACCTGTGATCAGGAAGGTGTACGTGCCAGGGGAGACATCCACGATCTTCCCACGGAAGATATCATTGACCCGAAGAATATCCGCCTTGTTCTTCTCCGTTGCCTTGACCTTGACGAGGATCAGCTCCCTCTCCACAAAACTGGTACCCGTGAGATCGGACACCTTGATCACATCCACCAGTTTTCGCAGCTGTTTGATCACCTGTTCGATAATCCTGTCGTCCCCCCTGGTCACGATGGTCATGCGGGATACGGTGGAATCAAGGGTTTCACCGACGCTGAGGCTCTCGATATTGAACCCCCGACCTGAAAACAGGCCCGCAACCCTGGACAGGACTCCAAACTTGTTCTCAACCGTCACGGAAATGGTATGCCTCATCATTCACCTCTTGAGCAAAACCGGATTCTTACTTCACCGCCTTGAGTTTCTTTTCCTGTTTTTTCCCGGAACCGAACATCATTTCGTTTGTCGCCGCACCGGCAGGAACCATCGGGAAAACCCCCTCCTCCCGGTCGACACTACAGTTTACAACCACTGGCCCGTCATGTTTCATCATCTCCAGAAGACCCGCGTCCACATCTTCTTTCCTGTCAATCCGGATCCCTTTGACACCATAGGCCTCGGCGATCCTGACGAAATCAGGGTTGGAGACAAGACATGTCGAAGAGTATCTCGCACCATAGAACAGCTCCTGCCACTGGCGTACCATCCCCAGGAAACAGTTGTTCAGGATCAGGATCTTTACCGGCAGGTTATGCTGGGCCACGGTGGCAAGTTCCTGGATATTCATCTGGATGCTCCCGTCCCCCGCGATATCCACGACCAGTCGGTCGGGAAACGCGAACTGCGCCCCTATGGCGGCAGGAAAACCGTAACCCATGGTCCCGAGGCCGCCGGAGGAAAGAAGGGTCCGGGGATGCCTGAACTTGAAGAACTGGGCCGTCCACATCTGGTTCTGGCCCACCTCGGTGGTGATGATACAGTCATCGGGGGACAGTTCGCTGAGCCGTTCGATGACATATTGGGGCTTGATCTGGCTGCTCTTCCTGTCAAAGTCCAGGGGCCTCTCCCGGCCCCACTGTCTGACCCGTTCCAGCCAGCTTTCCCGGATCTCGCTCCAAACCGGCTCCTCATCTTTCTGAAGATTGTTGATCCCGCAAAGAACGCCTTTGACGTCGCCTACAACCGGGACGTGGACAACGATGTTCTTGCTTATCGCGGAAGGATCGATATCGATGTGGACAATTCTCGCGCTGGGGGCGAACTTGGCCACGTTTCCGGTGACCCTGTCGTCAAACCTGGCACCGATGGCGATGATCAGGTCCGACTCGTGGATTGTCATATTGGCCTGGAACGTCCCGTGCATCCCCAGCATGCCAAGGAACAGAGGATGGTCCGCGGGGAACCCTCCGAGCCCCAGCAGGGTGCATGTCACCGGGATCTGGTTCTTTTCGGCAAATTCCACCAGGTTCCGTGTGGCTTTGGAAATGATGACACCGCCCCCGGCGTAAATGACGGGTCTCTTTGCCTTCCTGATCTCCGAAAGGACCCTTTTCATCTGGCCTTTGTGTCCATCCATACTGGGTTTGTAGCCCCGGATGTCCACCTTGTCAGCCCTTTTATATTTCCCTTTCCCGCTCAGGACATCCTTGGGAAGATCGATGACCACAGGACCCGGGCGCCCGGTGGAGGCAATGAAAAACGCCTCCTGAACAATCCCGGGGAGAGCCTCGGTCTTCGTTACCAGGTAGCTGTGTTTGGTGACAGGACGGGTGATCCCCATGATATCGGCCTCCTGGAAAGCATCTCCACCGATCATGTGGGTGGCCACCTGACCGGTAAGTGCGACAAGGGGAACACTGTCCATGTAAGCGTTGGCGATACCGGTAACCAGATTGGTGGCTCCGGGACCGGATGTAGCCATGCAAACGCCGACCTTTCCGGAAGCTCTCGCGTATCCGTCGGCCGCATGGGCCGCGGCTTGCTCGTGACGGGTCATGATATGGCGCATACCACTCTGGAACAGGGCATCGTAAAAATCGAGCAGCACCCCGCCCGGATAACCGAACATGATCTCGACACCCTCATCCTTGAGGGATCTGACCAGCATTTCCGCGCCTGACATCTGCATCGTTGCTCTCCCTGGCTGCGTGTCGGAATACTCCGAAACCTTCCTAAAAAAACCGATCCGGGTGTTAAAGACCCATCTCCGAAATGCTCCCGGTTCTTCTGTTATTCATCCAGGATAGCGCCGGAAGCCGCCGAATGAACGAGCCTCGCATAGCGCCCGAGGATTCCCCGCCTGGTCCTGGGTTCGGGAGGTGTCCATGCGGAACGCCTTGAAGTCAGCTCTTCCTCCGGCACTATCAACTCGATCTTTCGCCCTGGAATATCAATCCTGATCATGTCACCATCGGCGATGAGCCCGATAAGCCCCCCTGCTGCGGCCTCGGGGGAAACATGCCCGATGCATGGTCCCCTCGTGCCGCCGGAGAACCGTCCATCCGTGATGAGGGCCACTTTAAGGCCGAGGCCTGAGATCGCGGCGGTCACGGAGAGCATCTCCCGCATACCCGGCCCTCCCTTCGGCCCCTCGTTTCTGATCACGACCACGTCGCCGTCCTTCACGGCCTTTTCCATCACGGCCCCCATGGCATCCTCTTCCTGCTCGAAAACGCGGGCAGGCCCCTCAAAAACAAGCATGTCCCCGGGGACCGCCGTTTGCTTGACGACGCTGCCGTCGGGGGCGATATTGCCCCTCAGGACAGCGATCCCTCCCTGGGGATGATACGGATCGTCCGCCGGACGGATGACCGAACTGTCTTTGACGGAAGCCTCCTGAGCGATCCGAATCACATCCACGCCCGAGATCGTCGGGGAAGGTTTCAACAGATCCCTGAGACACGAAAGAACTGCAGGGATTCCCCCCGCGAAGTGCAGGTCTTCCATAAAGTGCTCGCCCCCCGGGCGAATATTGGCGATGTGAGGGGTGCGGCGGCTGATCCGGTCGAAAAGTTCGAGATCCACCTTCTGACCCGCTTCATGGGCGACAGCTGGCACATGAAGGGCCGTATTTGTCGATCCCCCAAGTGCCATGTCGACGGCGATGGCGTTTTCAAAAGCGTTGGCGGTAAGGATCTTCAAAGGGGTTAAATCCTCTCTCACCAGCCCGACAACCCGTTCACCACTATCAAAGGCGATCCTCTTTTTCTCGGCGAAACCGGCGATGGACGTAGCACAATAGGGAAGGGAAAGGCCAAGGGCTTCGGTAACGCAGGCCATCGTGTTTGCCGTGTACATCCCCTGACAGGCGCCGGGGCCCGGGCAGGCTTCCAAAGCCATGCATTCCAGTTCCGCCTCGTCGATCTGTCCGGCCTGGAAACGGCCAACAGCCTCAAAAGTATCCCGCACCAGGGATCGTCTCTGCCCCTTGTACATGCCCGAATGCATGGGCCCGGCAGTGACAATAACAGCGGGAACGTCCAGGCGGGCCGCGGCCATCAGCATACCGGGGCTGATCTTGTCGCAGTTGGTAAGGAGGACGATTCCGTCAAAAGCGTGCCCCCGGGTCACCGCTTCAACCAGGTCTGAGATCCATTCCCGGGTTGGGAGGCTGTATCTCATCCCCTCGTGTCCCATGACAACGCCGTCGCAAACGCCGGGTATCCCCACCAAAAAGGATGTCCCCCCACCTGAGTGAACCCCTTTTTCGATGGACCGCTCAAGCTCCCTCATCCCCACGTGTCCGGGGATGATGTCGGAGAAGCTGGTGAAAACACCGATATGGGGACGCTCCAGGGCGGTGGGGGTCACACCGGTAGCATAAAGGAGGGCCCTCGAGGGTGCCCTTTCCGGTCCTTTTTTGACGCGGTCACTCCTAAATTTTCCGGCCATGGGTTTGTCCTTTCAAAACGATGAAAAAAAGGCGAGGCCCCCGGCCTCGCCTTTCAGTAAGCAACCGGCATTGGATCCTAACGGTATTTAATAAGAATAAGCTCCATCTTGTCCTTACCTATAAGCTTCTGTTTTTTCAGGCTTTCTATTTCGAAATGAACTTCCGTCGAGGCGGGACGCTTCTGCAACTCCTCGAGCCTTTTCTCGAATTCCTGATGCTCCTCATAGAGTTTTTTAAACTCTTCGTCCTCCACGAGGAGACGGCTGATTAGATCCTGGTCTCTTTTTTCCATGAATCCCCCCGGAAAATTTGAAGGATTATAAGGTGTTGTGAAGAATGTTGTCAAGTGAAACAGAAAAAAAGAAAAAAGGAAAAGGGGGAAGAAGAACTGCTGTTTATTAATCTTCCCTTTTCACGTTATCCTTTCTTTTTCAACTCTCTTTAAAGGTATCCTCGAAAAACTCTTCAAGACGAAGATCCAGATCATCCCCTGGAGGGGTTTTCACTTCTTCCCCGCCAGAGTCCGTGGAGGAAGCATCGACCAGGGCTTCGAGGACACCCCGTTCATGGGGCCGGTCCTCCGGTGAAGGAGGTTCCGATTCGGCCGGATCTCCCGGGACGTCTGTCCCGATCCTCTTCCCCTCAGGTACCCAGTTGGCCGGGATATCCAGGGAAGGGATGTCCGCATGGGCATCTTGTATCGTGTCGAAACCGAGGTCCGAAGCCATCTCCCGGACGATGGAGTCATCAATGATCCTCTGTCTCATGAGAAATCCCTGAAAAAGGGCATTATCACATAACACATTGATCTTTCTCGGAAATCCGTCCGAATATCCATAAATCAGCTTCAGGGCATCGTCGGAAAAAATGGTCTCCCTGTTGCCCGCAACAGCGAGCCGGTGGATAACGTAGGCTTTGGTGGCTTCCTCGGTGAGGGTGGAAAGGCGGATCTTCATCGCCACACGCTGCAGAAGAGGCGGATCCAGGGAAAGGTTATCCTCGATCTCGGGAAGACCAAAAAAGATAAAGGAGATAAGCTTGTGAGCGGTCACTTCCAGATTAAGCAGGCCCCGGAACTCCTCCATCTGTTCCCGCGTGTTGAGCATCTGAGCCTCATCAATGAGAACAACAGCCTTCTTACCCATCTCATGAAGGTGGAGGAGTCGCCGATAGAGCTGCCCGATAACCTGAAGCTTTTCCCTGGCAGGATTTTCGACCCCCAGCTGCTGGGCAATCCTCCTTAAAAGCCATTCCTGCGTGATCTCCGTATGAAGGATCACGAGCAGGGCCGATTCGTAAGCCTCTGCCGGAAGGCTATCGAGGACCTTTCTGGCCAGGGTCGTTTTGCCGGTTCCGATATCTCCCACGACCACCGCAAGGCCCTTCATGGTCTCGGCGATATACATCATCCTCGTCAGAGCCCGCGCGTGCTGGGCGCTATTGTAATAGAACCGCTCGTTCGGAGCGTTGCTGAAAGGTTCAATCTGCAGTCCAAAAAAATCGAGATAACTCACCTGACCACCTTTTCACTTTACAAGTAGGATATCCTGTCTTTCCTTCCCTTGCCGGGGTCATCCTCCGACAGATCTCCTGCTTCCCCAGAGCTTTCCTTCGCCATCTCCTCGACTTCCCGAATGAGGTCTGTGAGCATGTCATCCATGCCCCCTTCCAGGGAGGTTGCCGTTTCCTCCTCGGGTACCTCATGGCCCGCCATGGATCTGACCCGGTCAAGGAGGTCTCCGATCCCCCGGAAGGAAGGATCCCTCAACTGGACTTCACTGTAGGCGGAAAGGGCTTCTTTCCAATCCTTTTTCCTTTCGAAAGCTTCACCCAGCTGGTAGAAAAGACCTGCTTTCGAAGCCTCCGGGGATCCATCAAGGGCTTTTTTAACGACCTTTACGGCCGAATCGAAGTCTTTTTTCTCCATGAAGCACATGGCCATGAGGCTGAGGCTGTCCTGGGCCAGATCGGGGTCCCGTGACCCCACCTCAAATTCCCGAAGGGCATCGTCAAAAAGCCCCATATCTTTGTAGGCGATCCCGAGATTATAGTGGGTTTCGTACTCCTCCTCACCCAGCGTCTCCTCGATCCCCTTTTTGAACTGGGCGAACACCTCTTCAAAGGTTACGGGGGCGTCTTCATGGTCCCATTCGGCCGGTGATTCAAATTCTCCGGACAGTTCCGTGCGAAGCTCATCGGCGAGGTCCAGAAACCCTCCTGCGTCCTCGGAGATAGAGTCCTCGACCACAAGCTTGCTTCGAATCCCCCCGACCGCAGGATCCAGTACGACCGGATCCCTGGCGATCTTCCCCGGGTCCGCCGGCGGAGACGAATTCAGGGGCGGGGACGTTTCCGCCTCGGGCATCGAAAGGGCCTGCAGGGCGGCGGGATGTCCCGGCGACTGGATCAGAATGGATTGATAGATACGCCGAGCCTCCTCCTCCAACCCCTGGGAAAGATAGAATTCAGCCTCCTCCAGGTCCTCCTGGAACGGTTCGGAGCCGTCGCGCTTCTCCACTTCTTCCCTGTCCGCCCCGGCCGCATCCTTCACGAATGCTGTCGGGTCTTCCGGCTCCATCTCCACCATGGTCTCGCCAAGGGTATCCGTCAACTCCAACGCCTCATCGGGTTCAACCTGGCTTTCCACCTCTTCATCAAACCCCCGAACCCTTTCCAGAATGACTGGATCGTCCGCAGCCAGGGAGCGAAGCTGCCTGAGTGTCTCAGTGAGCTTTTCCTGTAACCCATACCTCCGGTAAACCTCTGCCTCGGCCAGCAGATCATCCACGGAGAGATCTTCCTCCTCCACCGTGTCAGCGGGGGCAAACCCTTCCTCGAGGGTGTCTTCGAGGGAGACCTCAACCCCGTCCGAGAAGTCCTCCAGAATGATATCGGGCAGTTCACTTTCCCCTTCCGCTTCGGCTTCAGAAGGCTCCAATTCTTCTATGTCCAGTTTTTCCAGGTCCTCGATTTCAATCCCTTCGTCCTCTTCGGGATTCAGGATTTCTACAAACTCCTCGGTGTCTTCCCCGAGTTCAAAAACCTCTTCCGAAAGCAACTCGACCCCTTCGATCCCGGAAACATCCTCTAAACCGGTCACATCCTCGTCACCTTGCGGGCCGGGTAGTTCCTGTCCCGAGCCGGCCTCGTAGCTCTGATCCTGGTCGTCGAGGAAGCTCTTGGCTTCCTCGTGGAGGGGATCGAGCCCGTGGACTTCCTTGAAGGCTTTCAGGGCTCCCTTCTCATCCCCTTTATTCTTCAGGACCCGGCCCAGTAGAGCGAGGTTCTTTATCCGGGCACCCCGGTCATTCCTTGCTTCGGCAACGGACACAAGCCCCTTTATGGCCCGATCCTCGGAGGGAGAAGCCTCCTTGATCTGACGATAAAAGGCTTCCGCCTCGTCCACTTCCCCGTTCCGGAGGTGAGACTGGGCAACGAACAGGAACTCCTTGAGGACGTTTCCAAGTTCACCGGAGTCGAAAAACAGCTTGATGGATTGGGCGATCTTTTCTTCTGCCTCACCCTTTTTACCCAGCTGGAAAAGGATTCGCCCCAGAAGCAGAACCATGCGGGAATCATCGGGTTCGAGTTTCAGGATCGCTTCGATCTCCCGCTGCGCCTCCAGGAACTGACCACTTTCGAGGTAGTGGGCGCAGAGTTCTTTTCTCACCGCGATGTTATCGGGGTTCAGTCCGATGATTTTTTCGAAGAGGTGGGAGGCCCGATCATGAAAGCCTCGGCGGCTGAGGGTCGTGGCGGCTTTCGCGAAGGCTTCCGCCGCTTCCTTCTTCATCCCTTTTCGGGCCAGCATCTCGCCCAGCCGAACCTGAAACCCGAGGTTTTCCGGGTCCATTTCCACCATCAGGTTCAGGACCTCGATCTGTTTGGCCTCGTCCCCTTTTTTTTCGTAAAAGACAAAAAGGTTTTCCAGTTGGGAAAGAGCCTCGGCTTCCAACCCCTGGCTTTTGTACAGCTCCGTCAGTTTTTCGTAGGCCGAGAGAAGTTCAGGATCCAGGCGCAGGATCGTCTTATATACCGCGATTGCTTTGGGGGTAAAATCCTGCCTGATATATTCGTCGGCTATCTTTTCATAGCTCTTTATGGCTTCTTTTTTTCGCCCGGCCCTTGCCTGGAGTTCGGCAAGCCGGAGAAGCAGCCTCTGGTCCCGCGGATCAATCTCCACCAACTGCTGGAAAGTGACCACCGCCTTGTCCAGGTTCCCTTTCGAGAGGTGCTTTTGTGCAATTTTTAGAAGTTTTGCCTTATCAGCCATAGATGCGGATCCCCGGTTCAGTATTTACTTCGTCCGAACTTGGTATTTTAACACAATTTTTCCCTTGATGAATGTCCCGTTTGAAGGGTAACCGGGGAAGAGGGAAGTATGAAAAGTGGGTGAGCATGTGCGGAATAAGCACCTTTTCAGGGAACGCATTGCCGGTAGCGGCCTGCCGGGAAATCGCCCCTTTACTTCTTCAACCCCTCGATGAAATCGGTCCCGAATTCTCCCCGTTGGAACCTGAGGGTGCCGAGGATCCTCTGGTGAAGGGGAATGGTTGTTTTCACGCCCTCGATGACGAACTCTTCCAGGGCCCGGCGCATCCGGGCCAGGGCCTCGTCCCTGTTCTTTCCGTGGGCGATCAGTTTAGCAATCATGGAATCGTAATGAGGGGGAATATAGTAGGACTCATAAGCCGCCGAATCCACCCTGATCCCGGGTCCTCCCGGGGTGTAATAAAAGGTGATTGTACCTGGTGAAGGCCGGTGATTCTCAGGATCCTCGGCGTTGATGCGGCATTCAATAGCGTGGCCCGTAATCCGGATGTCCTTCTGTTTCACACTGAGGGGGTTTCCCGCACTGATCCTGATCTGCTCCTTGACCAGGTCAACCCCCGTTACCATTTCCGTCACCGGATGTTCAACCTGAATCCTGGTGTTCATCTCCATGAAATAAAATTTGCCGTCGCCGTCGAGGAGGTATTCTACGGTTCCCGCATTGACATATCCGGCTTCCCTGGTGAGAGCGACGGCCGACTCCCCCATGGTCTCGCGAAGGGTATCGGACACCCCAGGGGAGGGGGATTCCTCTATGAGCTTCTGGTATCTTCGCTGGATACTGCAGTCCCGTTCCCCGAGATGGACCACGTTCCCCTCCTGGTCGGCGAGGATCTGGATCTCAACGTGCCTCGGGGACTGGATAAAACGCTCGACGTAAACCTCCGGGTTATTGAAAGCGGAACCAGCCTCCGATTGAGCCATGGAAAAAGCGGTCCGGAAAGAAGCCTCCGAGTGGACCACCCGGATCCCCCTTCCACCACCTCCCGCGGCGGCCTTGATGATCACCGGAAAACCCAATTCACGGGCCAGATCCAGGGCCTGATCGGGGTCACTCATCCCCTCAACACCCCCCTCGGTGATCGGGACACCGGCCCGACGGGCTAGGTTCCTCGCCTGGATCTTGTTCCCCATCAACCTGATGTGCTCGGATCGAGGCCCGATGAAAGTGATCCCGCTGGCCTCACACACCTCCGCGAACTCGGGGTTCTCGGCAAGGAATCCATACCCGGGGTGGATCGCCTCGCAATCGGACACTTCCGCGGCGCTGACGATACTGGGGATGTTCAGATAGCTGAGCTGTGAATTGGCCGGACCGATACAGATGCTCTCATCAGCAAACCGCGTGTGAAGGGCATCGCGGTCGGCCTCGGAGAAAACGGCCACGGACCGGATCCCCAGTTCCCGGCAGGCCCGTATCACCCTGAGGGCGATCTCACCCCGGTTCGCCACCAGGACTTTGGAGAACAGCTTCTCAGCGCTCACGTCAAGTCGATGATGAAAAGAGGCTGCCCGTATTCAACGGGCTGGGCGTTTTCGGCCAGGATCAGGGACACCTTTCCGCCCACCTCGCATTCGATCTCGTTCATGATCTTCATGGCCTCAACGATGCACAGCACCGCTCCCTTGCTGACCGGGCTCCCCACCTCCACGAAAGAAGGGGATTCCGGCGAGGGGGCCCTGTAGAATGTCCCCACAATGGGTGAGGTAACGAGGAACTGTTTCTCCCCCACCGAGAGGGAGTCATCAGGACCCGGCGCATCCCCGGAGAGGGAACCCGCCTGGGAGATGGGTCCGGGGAGGGATTCCCTTACCGGGACAGCCCTTGGCCGCGCCTCGACAAAATCCTCGGTCGGCCCTCCCCTTCTCACCCTTATTCGGCTGTCCCCTTCCTGGAGGGAAAAATCCCTGATCTCATAGCGTTCCAGAAGTTTCAGGATCTCCCTGATCTCCTTGATATCCATGGAATCCGCTCCTATCTCGCCCGTTCTATGTAGGCGCCGGACCTCGTATCGATCCTCACGAGGTCTCCCTCCTCAATAAACAAGGGTACCTGGATGACCGCACCCGTTTCCAATTCCGCGGGCTTTGTGGCCCCCGATGCCGTGTCGCCCTTCACGCCCGGTTCCGCTCTCATGACGGACAGTTCGACAAAATTGGGGAGCTCAATACCCATGGGAAGGCCGTTGTGCAGTTGGATGGTAACCTCCAGCTCCTCCTTGAGGAAATCGGTGAGGTCTCCAACATCCTCGGCCGTCATGCCGATCTGCTCGTATGTATTCGTGTCCATGAAATGGAAACCGCTCTCGTCGCTGTAAAGGTACTGCATCGTCTTTTCCTCGAAATCCGGTTTTTTGACTTTATCACCGGACCGAAAAGTCCTGTCCAGCACATTACCGGTGGAGAGGCTCTTCAGTTTGGTTCGGACAAAAGCTCCGCCTTTACCGGGTTTGACGTGCTGAAACTCGACGATGGCGAACGGTTCCCCATCCAGCTCGATTTTCATCCCTCTTCGGAATTGATTGGTGCTGATCAACTTTTTTCCTCCCCGCTGTCGCGCCTGATGGTATCAAGAAGGTCACACGCTCCGGTAAGGGCCAACCGGTATCCAGCCGGACCGAATCCGGCGACGATCCCAGAGGCGATATCGGAAAAAAGGGATTTCCGCCGGAACGGTTCCCTGGCATGGATATTGGAAATGTGAACTTCCACAAAGGGCAGATCACCCGCCGAAAGGGCGTCGCGGATAGCAACGCTGGTGTGGGAAAAAGCCGCGGGGTTGATGACAATGGCACCAAACCCTTCCAACGCCGCTTTCTGAACCCTGTCAACGATCTCCCCTTCGTGGTTGGACTGGAAAGTGCTCACTTCAACGCCCCGTTCCCCTCCCGTCCGAATCAGGCCGTCATCGATGTCCTGAATGGTGGCGGATCCATAGATGCCCGTTTCCCTCGAACCCAGGAGGTTCAGGTTGGGCCCGTGGATGACCAGGACCTTTCTCACGCGAACTCCGCGGCCAGCCTGGGAACGGCGATTTTCAGGAGATACCTCGCCTTTCCGCAATTGGCGTCGTGGGAAAGGGCAACCGCGATAAAGTACTCCGCCGTGATCAGACGTAGGAGGAAAATGCCGCTCCGGGTGTTTATAAGCACTTCCTGAACCTCCCCCGCCGAGAGGGATTCGGAGGCATTCTGGATGCTCTTGATGGCCGAAGCGTATTCGATCCCCACTGTCTGGATGCTGCACTGGGGTTCAACGAGGTGTTCCCCTATGGGGATCCCGTCCATCCCCATGATAACAGCCCCCTGGACACCGTTGGTCCCTTGGGCGATATCCCTGAGAACTTCCTCAAAAATCATGGTCGTTTCATCCTTTCCGCGTTATCGAGCCAGGCTTGAAGAATGTCCGTGGGATCGTCTATCTCCAGTGAAGTCGATTCTGTTCCCGGCCCCCCAGGTATCGCTGCGGCCCCCCCCTGCGGCTCCTCCGCAAGGGGGTTGCCCTCCAGGGCCCTGAGCTTAAGCAGAACACTCTGGTCTTCCGGGCGCTCATCAAGTATCTGCCGGTAGATCTCGGCGGCTTTGTCCGACAGGCCCTGTTTCGCATAGAGATCGGCCAACGTTTCCGTGGAGATGGCACCCCCGGTGGCGGAATGGTCCATTGAGGGCTCGGGGGTTTCTGGTGACGCACCTTCCCCTCCGGACACATCAGGGGAAAGACCGGTAATAACCGGGGGCACGGGTTCGTCGATCCCGGCATCCGATGGCAAAACAGGGGGTTGGGGGAAAATTGCGGCTGCCCCGGCCTCCGACTCCGAGGCGGAACCTGCCGGCGCCTCGGTCATCGGATCCGGATCCGGGGAGGAAGGAACCGGGATACCCGCGGAAAAGGGCTCTGCCTCAGGGGCGGGAAGCCGGTCCGCCGACACGGGCTCCGAGGCCAGTTCTTCAGGTTCCAGGGGTATCCCTTCGATGACGACCTCGGGGGCAGCCTGAAACTCCGGCTGCCCGCTCTCCTTTTCCTGAACGGTGAAGAGATCTTCATCGAGTTTCTCGGCTTCTTCGATAAAAGCGGCGGCCTCCGGCCCCAGATCTGCCATGGACCCGCTTTCCTCCTCACTGGTATTATCTTCTCCGGGAGGTGTCACCACGGTGATCTCCTCCCCATCAACCTGAAGATCGGAAAAGGAGAACGTCTCCTCATCCACTTCCACCGGCAGGGGATCCAGTTCAACCCCATCCACGGTGGTCGGTTTCTGTTCATAAGTGACGATTTCAGGGTCATCCGCCCCATGATCTCCCTCTTCACCTGAATACTCGATGGTCTTCGGGGGACCGGCTTTGGGGCGGATCTCCTCTAAAAGACTGACCACTTCGCCGTCATCCGGGCTCAGCATGTTAGCGGCCTCAAGGGCACGAAGGGCCTTCTGGATCTCTCCCTTATCCATCAGAGCCTTCCCGAGGAATTTCTGGCCCAGGTAACTCTCAGGATTTTCGGAAACGGCCTTTTCCAGGATCTCAGTTGCCTTGTCCAGCTCCTTCTTCTCGAAGTGGGCTCTGCCGAGGACGACAAGCCCCCCGGTATAGCCTGGGTGGATCTCCAGGCCCGTTTCCGCCACACGGATAGCGTCATCCAGTTTTCCGACTTTCCGATACGCCTCCGCAAGAGGCGCAAACGCCCTGGACTGAGGGTCTTCCACCAGCATCTGTTCGTATTTCTGAATATCCTGATCGCTCATCGTCGTACCTCCCCACCGATCTTAAACCGGGGAAAGCTGTTTCAATTGAGAATTAAGGATTGAAGATTGAGAATTAATTCATGTGACTGGTGACAGGTAGATACAAACCACGAATCACTGATCACAGGTCTTTGCTTTTATTCTCAATTCTCGATTCTCGATTCTCAATCCATCTTTTTCCCCGTTGATGCTATGGGAATCTCACGGTCAAGTCAATCGGTTACGAAATCAGGTCCCCGATTCCCCTATTTTCTGGATTTTTTAAGTGCGGACGCCAACAGTTCCGGTGTAGTTAGTGGAACGAACTCCGCCTTGCCAATGGAGCTCACCAGAACAGCCTGAACGGTCCCCCCGACGGATTTCTTGTCCCTCCGCAGGTAGGGCTCGATTTCACCCGGAGCGGGGTCCACATCAGGCACCGGAATCCTCTCGAGGATCGCCATGGCCCGGTCATAGTGATTACCCGGAAGCCCGCAAACATCCCTCGACAGGCGCAGGGCGGCTCTCATTCCCAACGCGACCGCTTCCCCGTGCCTGATCCTCCCGTATCCCAGCGCCCCTTCAAAGCCGTGGCCAAGGGTGTGCCCGAAATTCAGGACGCGCCTGACTCCGCCTTCCCTCTCATCGAGGCGAACCACATCGGCTTTTTGCAAACAAGCCGCCAGGATCACCCTCGAGATATCGAGACCCCCCCGGGGTCCCAGGTCCCGGATGCTCTCCATGTATTTGAACAGGCTCTCATCAAGGGTGATGGCGATTTTGACCGCTTCGGCGAGACCCGAGTACCAGTCACGATCCTCGAGCGTTTTGAGGGAATCGATGTCCGCGAAAACGGCTTCTGGCTGATAGAAAGTACCCACGAGGTTCTTTCCCTCGGGGATGTTGATTCCCGTCTTTCCGCCAACACTGCTGTCCATCATAGACAGGAGGGTTGTGGGCATTTGAATCAGGCGTACGCCCCTCAGGAAAGTGGAGGCGGCAAACCCGGCCAGATCCCCGACGACGCCTCCCCCCAGGGCCAGGACAAGCCCATCGCGGTCAATGCCCGCCTGGGCCATTTTCCTGCACAGGTTTTCAAGTTGATGAAAAGACTTGCTCTTTTCCCCCCGGGGAATGCTTATGTACAGGGGGTCCGGGTCCAACGGGCTCAGGATCCCTCGAACGGTATCACCGTAAAGGGAGCCCACCCGGGCATCGGTCACCAGAGCGATCCTCGCCGGAGGCCTTTCCCTGAGATGGGAGGCAATCCCCCCCCAGGCACCGGGGCCGACAAGAATTGGATAGGAGCGGTCTCCCAGCTCCACGTTGATAGTGTCAATCATCGGCAGAGGCCCTCGCCTTCCGGAAGATCAATAAAGCAACCTCATCCTCGGTGAGATCATCCGTGTCGACAACCCACGCGGCACCGGAGTAGGCTTCCTCCCTGATCTTGAGGAGGGAGCTGACCCTCTCCTCGAGAGACCCCTCTCCAGTCAGGAGGGGACGATTGCCCGTCTCCTCCCTGAGCCTTGCAGCCAGTGTTCCGGCCTGCGCCCTCAGATAGACCACGGTACCCGAATCCATGAGAAGACCTTTCGTTGCCGGATCAAGGAGGGTACCACCCCCAAGGGCAACAACCCATTTTCCCCTGGTGTACCTTGCCGCCAACCTGGACTCCATCCCCCTGAAGGCCACCTCGCCCGTCTGGCGAAATATTTCAGGGATGGACATCCCCGCCTCCTGGACGAGGATGTCGTCAAGGTCGGCGAAACCTCTCCGGAGTTTCCGGGCGAGGATCCTGCCCACGACGCTTTTCCCGGACCCCATGAACCCGGCGAGGAAGATGCGGTCAGTGTTTGGGTGTGATTTGTCGTAAACCATTGTTTCAGTTTGAAAGTTTGACAATTTGAAAGTTTGAGAGTTTGACGTTCCGAAACTCTCAATCCTCAACCCTCGATTCTCAACTCGTCTCTCACGTTGGACGTTGGACTTTTTTTACAGCCTCTTCACATATTCCTGATAGCCTTTGAAGTTCCTTTCCATCTCATCCAGACTGTCCCCTCCGAACTTTTCGCACATGTGCTTGGCTAGAACCAGGGCGATCATGGATTCCCCGATAACGGTAGCCGCGGGAACAGCCGTCACATCGGATCTCTCAACGGCCGCTTCGGCCGGATGTTTGCTCAGGAAATGGACGGAAGCCAGCGGTTTCATCAGAGTGGGAATGGGCTTCATCGCCGCACTGACAACCAGGGGTTCCCCGTTGGAAACGCCCCCCTCGATTCCGCCGGCCCTGTTAGTCTCCCTGAAGAACCCCTTTTCATTGTCGTGGAAAATGGCGTCGTGAACCTGCGATCCCGGCAAAGAAGCGCCATCGAAACCGGACCCGATCTGCACACCCTTGATCCCCGGGACGCTCATCACTGCCATGGCGATATCAGCATCAAGGCGCCGGTCCCAGTGCACATGGCTTCCGAGGCCCACCGGGACGCCAAAAGCCCTGATCTCGAAGATCCCTCCCAGGGTCTCCCCCTGATCCGCAGCCCCTTCAATGAGCCTGAGCATCTCCTTTTCAGCCTCCTTGTCCAGAGTCCTCACGGGGGACGCCTCAACGGCGCTTTGCTGCTGCTCCCGGGTTAACTCGACGGCGGATTTCCGGCTCGGCCCAATGGCAAGAACGTGCCCGGCCACCAGGATTCCAAACCTGTCGAGGAGGATTTTCGCTACCGCCCCGAGAGCCACCCTTGCCGCTGTTTCCCTCGCGCTCGCTCTTTCCAGAACGTTCCGGAAATCCTTGTGCCCGTATTTGATCCCCCCGGCGAGGTCCGTGTGCCCTGGCCGCGGACTCGTGACGGGCCTTGAATCCCTTCCTGTCCCTTCCGGAGACATGGCCTCTTTCCAGTTCTCCCAGTCCCGGTTTTTGATCCGAAGGGTCAGGGGGCTGCCCAGGGTACGCCCGGAACGAAGGCCCGTCAGGATTTCCACGCGGTCCGATTCGATCTCCATCCGCTTTCCGCGCCCGGCCCCTTTCTGGCGCCTGGCAAGCTCGGCGTTGATGTTTTCGGAGCGGACCTCCATCCCTGCGGGAAGCCCTTCCAAGATGGCTACGAGGGATTCCCCGTGGGATTCACCTGCGGTCAAAAACCTCAACATGGCCGTACCTCTCTCCAAAAAAAACGCATCCGCCGATTAAGCGGCGGATGCGTTCGGCTGTTTTCGATGTGAACTACCCCTCTACGATAGAAGCGTTAATAAAGATAAGCAGTTCATCACGGGTATTCTCGGTATTCTTATTCTTAAACAGCCACCCCAGGACAGGAATCTTGGACACAAACGGGACACTGGTGCTTCCTTCGTTCTCATTCTCGGTATAAACACCGCCAATGACGGCCGTCCCGTTGTTGTTGAGGATGATCTTCGTCTCGAGCTTATGAGAATTTACACCGGTGAAGATATTGTTGTCGAAGATCGCCTGCTGTCCCTTGCTGTCTTTCTCAACGAACACTTCCATGAAAATATCGTCGTTGCTCGTCACTTGCGGGGTGATCTTCAGTTTGGTCCAGATGTCAGGGAAGGTGACCTCCGTTGTTGTTGTGGACCCTCCCTCCGTAACTTCCGTGGAGGTCCGGTTCTCGGGGAAGGGATTGTTCACCTCGATGTTCGCCGTCTCGTTCTGGATAACCAGGAGGGATGGACTGGAGATGATCTTCCCCTTGTTGGTCTGCTCGAGAGCACTGAGCCTCAGGTCCAGGTTGGTAAAGTCATCCACGCTGCCGAAGGAAATGCCCAGGACAGAATTGGCGTTGGACGCCGGCATGTTAACAAGGGCGTTGCTGAACGTTGTAGCCGATGTCCCCGATTCTCCGAATATCCGGGTACCATCCCCTGCTACGTACTCGCCACCCCACTGGATACCCAGGTTTTTCACATACCCTTCATCCACAATGACGATCCTCGCTTCGATGCGCACCTGGGGCGTGGGGATATCCAGCGTGGAAACGAGATCCCTGATCTTGACAATGTTCTCCTCGATGTCCTTGACGATCAGGGAATTGGTCCTCGCATCGATGGAAATGGATCCCCTTGGACTGAGGAAGGAATCGAGTTGATCCAGAAGATCTTCGGCCTTCGAATAGCTGATGGGGATGATCTCCAGGGAAAGGTCCTCGGCCTTGACCTTGGCTTCCTTGGCCTTTAACGCCGCTATCCTTTCGCCTTCCAGAACAGCCATGGGGGCAATCCGCACAACGTTGCCCTCCCGGACCTGGCCCAGTCCTTTCGTCTTGAGTATGATCTCGAGGGCCTGATCCCAGGGAACGTCCACCATCCTCATGGAAAGCTTGCCCCCGACCCCTTCAGCTGTGATGATATTGAGACCGCTTACCTCAGCGATCAACCTCAGGACATTTATGAGATCGGCCTGCTGGAAATCCAGGGTGATCTTTTCCCCGGTGTACTTGGGCCCTTCGGCCGCGGGAGCCTTGACAGCCTCCTCTTCCATCGGTTCAGAAGCCTTGGGAGCAGTCTGGGCCGGTACCGGGGCGGCCGTTTCCACAAGTTGCGCCGCTGCCCCGGTGTTTTCAGGTTTTACCAGGGAGATCGTCAGGGTGCCTCCGGACTGGTCGACTTCGTTGGTGGTGCCGGCGGCGAAGGCAAGGCTGACCCTGGCGCCCGCCCCTCCCCTTGGATTATAGGAACTAAGGGCCAGGAGTGCGCCCTCCATATCCCGGGTGTCCTGGCTGCGGACCAGGTCCCTCGGCAGCGTGATCCCCTTCAGGTCCAACAGGAGATGGCTCGCATCGGGTTGGGTAACCTGATACTGGACCGGGGTGTCGGAAATGATGAGAACCGCTCCTCCACCTGCTTCCGAACGATAGCGGATGTCTTTTACCACCGGCCCCGCTGAAGCGGCCACCTCGGCGGCTGCAACCGGTTTCTCAGGGGCAGAGGCAACCACCACCGGAAGGTTTTCGATATAGGAGTAGTCTATTCCCGGTTCGGCCTCAGGGACGGTTTCCGCTGCCTGCACGGCTTCGGAAACGGTCCCTTCCCCCACCTTCATGACCAGTTTGGAGCCTTCGGGCTGCACAGAATACGGCGGAAGGGCCTCTCCCTCGAGGTCCAGAACGAACCGGAGTTTGTCCTGGTCGTAATGCTCCCCGACCCGGATCTGTTTGACCCCTCCCGATTCCACCGGGATGCGGCTGGGAGCGAACCCTTTGGCAACCCCTTGAATATCCACCACGAGGCGTGTCGGACCGGACAGTTCCATCGTCGCGTAGTTCCCGACGGCGCCATCGGCAAGAAACTGCACGATGAGTCCGCCGTCAACTTCCTCGAAAACAACGCTGCTGATGAACCCAGCGGGCGAGAGGACCTCAGGAGACGGTGTTTCCGGTTTGGTCTCGTTCCCGGACCCGCTCTCTTCAAGCTTGGCCAGGTCCTCGCCGGGCAGGGTCAGCTCCACCACCTCAACGGGCTCCGAAGTTCCGGCGACAGCCGGCTCCGGTTCGGAGGGGGCTTCCTCCCGGGAAACCGTGACCGGTTTGAGGAAATCGATGATGATGGTATTTTCAGACCTGGAAGTCTCGTATTCCCAAAGTTCCACCAGGGCAATCTCGAGGCGACCGATCCTGCCGGCAGCCTCGTCAAACTGGAGCGGGCTCACGGTGGAAACGTTACCAAGGTCCACGGAGACCTGGGTTTCGAGGCCGGTCACGTCGGCGTCCGCAAGGTCCACGATAAGCCTCAGTGGTTCGGAGAGCCGGAAGACCGTGTAAGCGAGGGTCGTTGAACCCTCGATATTCAAGCGGACCCGGTCCGGCAGTTCCTCCCCGGTTACGGCGAGGACCTTGGCGACGGCGGCCTCTTCCACCGAGTCGCGCATCTGTCCCTTGGGTGCCGCGCATCCGCTGGCGACCAGAGCTAAGACCGCCAGTACCAATGGCAGTTTTGCGATTACACGATTCATCACAGACTCTCCTCTTCCCCTTCGCGAAGCTTGAGTACTGTTTCCTGCGTAAACTGTCTCCCCAGGTAGTCCTCGAAACGCTCCTCGACGATCACCGCGTCGGAGATGATCCTGACAATTTTCCCCTTGTGGCGTCCCATGGGGGTGCCGACAGTGACAATGTAAGGCTTCCCATCCGGGGCGATCACATGGGCCATAGCCTTTTTCCCCATAAGGATGATCCCCTCGAGCTTAAGGTCGGTAACGGGGACCCTTTGCAGGGGCGTCAGCTGTTCCTCCGGCGGTCCTTCCTCGTCCTTTTTCACGCGCAGAAGGGAACCGAAGGGATCCCGTTTCCCGGTGGGGTTATAGCTGAACAGTTCGGGTGCCGCTTCTTCCCTGGCCTCCTCCGGCTGGGCTGCGGCCTTGGGAGCCACCGCTACCGGAGGCAGCGGAACCGCGGGGGGCGGAGCCTTCTTGCAGGCCGGCACGGCCCAGACGGCCGCGGCGATGGCCAGAAGGAGGATCAACCGTGCCTTGCCGTTGAGGTTCATGATTCCCCCCCCTTCTCCACGTAGCGATAGGTCGTGGCCAGGGCGCTGATATCCAGGAAAATGGCGCCCGAGCGTTCATCCTCCTTGGGGTTTCCCATGGTGATGTCACTGACGTTGATGATCCTCGGCAGCTTGCTCAAGGCTTCCATGAACATCCCCATCTCATGATATCCCCCCTTGACCTTGATCTGGATGGGAACCTCCGCGTAAAAACCCTTGTCCACGTCCGCACGGGGCTTGATGAACACAACCTCGAGACCGCTGACAGCCCCTAAGTTGCTGATCTTCTCCAGCAGGTCGGGGATCTCTCTGCTGTTTGGCAGCTCCTGAACCACCCTTCCCAACCGCAGGTTGAGTTTCTCCACCTCCTCCTTGAACCGGGGAAGGTTTCTCGCAATGGCCTTGTTTTCGTTCAGCTTAGCCTGTTTGCTGCTCAGGTCGCTCCTTAAGTTCTGGATAGTTTTCGCCTTGGTCCGGTGAAAGGAGTACCAGTAAAGGCCCGGGATGAGGGCGGCCACAACCACCATGATGAGGAACTTCTTAGCCGGCGACAGGTTGGCGAATTGACTGGTGTCTACTCCGAAAGCCATGTCCTGATCCTCCCGAAATAAGGGATCACCCCGCGCTGCCCCCGGGGACGACCTTGAGCCTCAGGCTGAAATCGTTGACCTTCAGGGACCGGTCCCCGAGGGAAACATCCCTCTGGCTGGTCTGGTCCAGCTTGATCTCATCGAAGTACCCGGAGGCCTCGAGGCTGCGCATGAACTGGGCGACATCGTCGGTGGAAAGGGATTTTCCACGGAGCACGAGATCTTCGCCCCGCTGCTGGTAGTACTCCAGCCAGACCTGCCCGGGCAAAGCCTTGTTGAGCTCATCCATGTAGTGGACCTGGACCTGCCGGTAGGTCTTGAGTTTGTCGATAACCGCGATCTTGCCCTCGAGGGTCTTTTTGTCCACCTTGTACTTCTCCACTTCCTTGACGATTTTGCTCAGGCGCTGGATCTCCTGCTGCGCCTGCGTGATCTGCGAGCGCAGATCCCTGATCTTTCGGGCAGTGGAGTTATGCCAATAAAAGACCCCGATGCAGACGAGGATGATCACGAACAGGAAAAGCGTCTGCTCCTGCCTGGCGCCCATGCGGCGCCGTTCCTCCCGGACCGGTAAAAGATTGATCTTGATCATCGGTCAAGCGCCTTTCTAATGGCCAACCCCACGCCGATGCCAAGCATGGGGGCCGCGTCCTCGATCTCGGACGGATCGAACTTCTTCTTGTTATAGGCGATGGCCTCCAACGGGTTCACCATCTCTACCTGTATTCCAAGCCTCTGTTCAACGGCCCTGATCACGCTTTCAACTTTCGAGCCGCCCCCGCACAGGGAAACACGGCTTATCTGGATGTCAGGATTGGAGGAGTTGAAGAAGTCCAGGGACCTCTGGATCTCCTGGGCGAGGTTGTCGGAGATCACCCCCATGATGGGGATCACTTCCTCCGGCCCTTTTTCACCCGCGGCCTCCCCCTTCTTGAGCTGCTCCGCCTCATCGTAGCTCACCTGCAGCTGCTTCTGGATCGCCTCGGTGAACTGGTTGCCCCCCACCGAGATATCCCTGGTGAAGATGGACATGCCGTCCCTGATAATATTAATGTTGGTTGTGGACGCTCCCACGTTCACCAGAGCCACCACGTCCTCCGGGTTCATGACGTAATTCGTCTCGTACATGTTCTGAAGGGCGAAGGCGTCCACATCCACCACCACCGGGTTCAGCCCGGAGTCCGTAACGACGGTGGTGAGCTCGTTGATGACGTCCTTCTTGACCACCACCAGAAGGACCTCCATCTTCCCGTCGGCCGTCCCGAGGATCACGAAGTCCATGTTGACCTCGGAGGCATCAAAGGGGACGTACTGCTCGGCCTCGAACTGGATGTTCTTCTCCAGCTCATCCTCGGTCATCTCCTGGACCTTGATCTTCTTGATAATGACGGAATGCCCTGAAACCGAGATCGCCACGTCCCTGACCTTGATCTTCATCTCGCGGAGGATCTCACGCAGGGTATCGCTGATGACACCCGCGTCCATGACCGCGCCGTCCACGATGACCTCCTGGGGAAGCGGCCGGATTCCCATGTTCAGGAGACGATACCCCTTGCCGGTCTCCTTCAGATGCACGATCTTGATGGAGCTGGAACCGATGTCCAGACCGGTCAGTGCTTTCGATCCGCCGAAGAGCGCCATCTCGCCTCCCCCCTATTTCAGGAAAACCCTGTCCCGTTCGTCCAGCGACAGGCCCAGGGCTCTGATGATCTTCCGCTTCGTCTCCATGCGACAGGAGTATCCCTTTTCCACGCGGTCGATCGTGGGTATGGACAGATCCGCCGCCTTGGCCAGTTCCGCCTTGGACATGAGTCTGGCCTCCCGGATGGTGCGAACGTTATTGGATTTTAACTGCACCTCGATCCCCTTCCTCATGAACATCACCGCTAAAATTTTGCAAAAATTTTCCGAAGTTTCACAAAATTAGTATAAAATATGAAAAACAAAAGAACGTTTGTCAAGAGAAAAAATGGAAAAATCCTTATTTTTTTAGTGGTTGCACCAATTACCTAAACAAAATCCACAAGATTTAGTGCCTAAGTCACCACATGGACACAACAAATAGTATAAAAGACGAAAACCACCAACCGGTGGTTTTCGTATCGGCAACCTCGCCGCAATACTGTTGGGAGTTTGAAGTTTGAGGTTTGGAGTTTGAGGTTAAAATCCTCATTACTCATTTCTCAACGTGCTTTTTCTTTGGCCTTTGGACTTTGGCCTTTGGACTTTGGCCTTTGGACTATTCTTAGTACACTCTCCTCCACTCCCGCTCCGTCAGCGCCATCACCGCCGTTCCTCCCGGGATAGCCGGTGGGAGGTAGTTCTTCAGGTTGGGCACCTGGTAGACGTCGGGCACCTGGGCGTAGTTCACCAGGTTGGAGATGACGGTGCCGGCGAACTTGGACTGCTTGTTGAAGTTCGTCTGCCCCTCGACAAAAAAGAAGCCCGCGTGGACGTCGTCGTTGTGACCGGTAAAAGTAACATCCCCTGTGGTCACGATGCCCAGGCTGTTGATGTCGTTGGTGCCCGGGTAAAGGTCCCCCATGAGGTACCCATCGTCCGGGTAGAACTCCCCGTTGGCGGTGAAGTTGCCGTTGACCACGAGGGTTGCCCCATCCGCGGCGTCCGAACCCAGCCCCGTGTCGGCACCCGTGGCGATGTAGTTCAGGCCGTCGAGTTTATTGTCCCCGAAGATCAGGTCGCCGTCGATCACAACCGTGCCCTGGACCGTGATCTCCCCCATGCCGACGCCGCCGGGGGGGGCCGTGTAAGTAAGACCGTTGCCATCCGGGTCAGTGATACTGAAACTTGCCGTGTTCTTGTCAAGGACGATGTCCCCTGAGACGACCACCCCGCGGCTGTCGGTGAAGCAGCCGGTGCCCTCGGCCCAGTCGGCGTAAAGGGACGTGGCGATGGCCGAGTCGTCGCCCGTGTACCCCTCACTGACGATGCATGCGTCAATGATGGAATCCCCGATCTCATCCTTGAGGCCGTCGAGGATGCTGGGCATGGGAAGGTCCGGCACCTCGGTCTCCCAGGTGTCGGCGTAGTGGGTACCCACGGATTCCGCCTGGTTGATGCCGTCGACGTAGAACCCTTCGATCGGGTCCGCCGCCGTCCCGATCTGGGTGGCGGCGGACCCGATGAGCAGGTCGCCCCCCTTGACCCGGAGCTTGGTGTCTAAGTCGCTCTCATAGGTGAGGATGGAGTTGAGCGTCGGGTTGTCGGCCCAGGTCTTGCCCGTCCTCACGTCGTCGTAACTGTTGTTCACGTGGACGTTGGCGCCCAGGTCCAGGGTCCCCCGGGAGTAGATGGATCCCGCCACGTTGACGCTCCCCTGGAAGTGGCCCGACACGCCCGAGTTGGTGAAGATGGCGTTGTCGTAGGGGGCCACGCTTTCCGACTTGAGGTGATACTCCACCGCGGCCACCCCTCCGTTGCCGGAGGCCTTGGACATCACATAAGCTTCCGTGGCGCTCAGTTTATAGATGTACAGGTCGAAGGTGCAGTTTTGCACCGTGTGGCCGCCGGCCAGCGTGAGCTTCCTGAGGTTCGCGTCGGGCGAGTCCGTGTACATGTCCATGGAACGGATAGCGGGATCGAAGGCGGTGGTGCCGGTGTTGGCGGATTCGGTCACCGTCTCGGCCCACCCGGCGTAGTTCGAGTTTCCCCACGGCGAGGGGTCGTTCTCGAAATCCGCGATGAGCATGAGCAGGCCGCGTTCGAGGCCCGCCTCGGCGGCGTAGAACACCTGGGAGGAGATCTTCTGGTTCTGGGCCATCTTGATCTCCACGATGGAGGTGTTGAGCACCATGGTCCCGATCACCGTCAGGACCGTGATGAGGAACAGGGACAGCACCAGGGCGGTACCGCGCTGGCAGGAAGGCCCGGTTCGGAGAATCGTTCGCTTTTCCATCGTCATCACCTTTGCTTTCTTTCTCTGGAGCATCAGTGGAACCATCTGTCCCAGGACTCGTCCCACGGATCCCACTGGATCGATCCGAGATGTTCGTCGTTGTCGTCAAAGAACTCAATACTTACCCACGTGTCGTAGGGGAAGATCAGGTTGTCCGAAGGGTAGTCGAAGACGAACCCGCCGCCCGGGTCGGTGGTGTCGGTGAAATCCTGGTCGATCCAGGTGCCGCTGCCCACCGGCTCCTCGTGCCAGGAGTGGATCCTCATGTCCGCGCCGGCCACGGGATCGCCGTTGCTCCGGACCAGGTCCCCGGTGATCCGGAGGGTGAAGTGGGTCCCCCCCGCATCGGTCATCTCGAGGTCCAGGTTGTCCACCATGCTCGCAAGAGGCCCTTCAAAGAACTGGAACCAGGGAAACACGGGGATCATGGGGCTCCCCAGGACCGCCCTGATGCTCCCTAACTCCTGCCACGGCATGTTGTGGTAGTACTCCACCCTGGCCGCGTCCGTCTCCCCGAAGATCTCGGTGGTGAAAGCCGCGGCGGGAAGTTGGCCGGCGGGGCCGGTGGTCACCAATCGGGAATCCACCCAGAACCCCTGGTATTCAGAGAGGAGGGAATCCCATTCGGCGTGATAGAGGTCGACCCAGATCTCCTCGCCGGGGACCGGGTTGCCGAGGCCGTCCACGAGGTGCCCCCCCGCCACCGTGGCCGTGTACAGGCCGGTGGCCACCGGCGAGAAGGTGACCTTGGCGGCAATGGGGGTAACAGCATCCAACTCCCTCTGGTCGACCAGGGGAAGGATCTCGAACGTGTTGACCCAGGAGGAGGGGTTCGTGTTCCCGGCCCAGTCTGTGGCGACGGATTCGCAGCGATAGACCCCCTCGCTCCACCCCGAGAGGTCCAGAACGTAGGTCGTCTGGAAGTTCCGGACCTTCTCCTCGGCCGTGAACGTCATCGTTTCCGTATGAACGACGGTGCCGGTGGTCGAGTCGATGAAGCTGTGTTCGATCTCCCTTAAGAACCCGTGGTTTTCCCAGGCCCAGACCTGGACGTAGACCAGGTCCTCGTAGACCCCCGTGGGAGCATCGACCATGGGAGCATTGACCTGAGGAGGCTCGTTGTCTAAGTAGAGGATCTTCGTGGGGGACGAGTCGCTGGAGTTGCCGGCCGCGTCCAGGACCCCGGCCCCCAGAACCCATATGCCGTCTGGCTGGAAGGTGGTGGTCCAGGCGTAGCTGAACGAGCCGGAGCTGGCATCAAGAGCCGAGGCCGGTGGGAACCGGAACTGCGTCCCGTCGGGAGGACCCACCGGGTTCCACGGGTCGTTGTAGTACAGCCCCAGGAAAACCCCCGAGGTGGGCCAGGAGTCGGTAACGGTGGCGCTTAAGGTCACGTCCCCGCGAATGAAGCCGTCGAGGTTGACCGAGTCCATGGTGAACGACTGGTCGACCCAGGGGAGGACGTCGAAGGTGTCCACGGTGGGTTTGACGGTGTCCACCATAACGGTTTTTGTCACGGAGGCGTGGTTGGGCAGGTTGGCCACATCGTCCGCATCCACGGTGAACTCCATGAGGCCCTCTGCGTTAGCACACACCGTGTCGGGGTTCGGCACGTTCAAAGTGTAGCTGTCCCCCGAACCGGGGGTCATGGGCATGGAACCTGAAGAGCAGATCCCCCCGAAGGTCCCGGTGACGGAGCCAGTGGACACGCCGTTGGCATCGGACACTGTTACCTGGAAAAGGCCGAAGTCGCCAATCCCGATCCACGGCTGATCCAGGGGCGAGCCGAACACAACGTCGGGAGGCATCCGGTCGAAGATGAGAGGATCATAGGCGGTTGTCTCCAGTTTGCCATCCGC
Organism: uncultured bacterium; assembly: GCA_965603295.1. Lineage (GTDB taxonomy): Bacteria > BMS3Abin14 > BMS3Abin14 > BMS3Abin14 > BMS3Abin14 > JAFGWO01. The sequence continues at coordinate 38,018 of CBFDCL010000007.1, forward strand.
GTCCATGAGGGTGGCCACCAGGCCGTAGGCACCGTCGGAATAGCCGGCCGCCGGGAGGAGGTAAGAGAACAGGGTATCCCCGACCGCTGTCCACGAAGTCAGCACGGCACCCATACCGCCGCTCTCCGCCAGAACCACCTGATAGGTTCCGGCCTCGGCCGCCATGCTCACTGAGAGTTCAATATCCACATCCATACTCCAGATGTAGTCACCATAGTCCGGTTTCGTGAACTCAATGGAGGACAGGTTGTTCTCCACCGTCACGTCCACGGAGGAGGGGAGCGCCTGGTTGAGGCTCGTGTCGTAGGCCACGGCGGTGATGGTGTGGCCCCCGTCGAGCCAGTAGGGAATTAGGCCGTTGGCGGTGGTCCAGGTGAAGGTGTTGACACCCGTCAGGTCCGCACCCACCACCGAGTCGATCATCCGGCCGTTGACGTACAGTTCGATGCGCCCGATGCCCCCCCAGGAGGTGGCGTTGCCAACATCGTTGGCGTCCACGAGGACCGTCACCTCACCGGAGACGGTCTGACCGTTGGCGGGCTGGGTGATAGTCACCGTCGGCAGGTCGAAGTCCCTCATGAAGAAGGTAACCTGCTCCGTGTAGCTGCCCGCCTCGTCGTAGGTGAGGGTCACGTAGCGGGGCGTCGTGGGGGTCAGGAGGACGTCTACGTCGGGACCGGGGTCGGTCTGGGCCACGGTGAAGTAGTCCCCGGTATAAATGGTCCAGTCCGGGATCATGACGCCGCTGTCCCCCTCTTCCCTCATCACCAGGGTGGCCACTTCATCAGCGGAGTCCACCTCGATCTCGACGGTGTCCACTTCGATGCGCCCGTCACCCGCCAGGTACGGGAACGACAGTTTGGGACGGATATGGTCCCCGTAGCGCACCCATGCCTGCGTGGGACCGGGGTTGACCAGCTCGGTCTCGGGGGGGGGGTCCACCCTGTAGACCCGGAAAGAGTCGGCGCCGAAAGTTTCGACGGTCCAGGTGTGATTGTCGCCCGGGGTGTCCTTGTCCTCGTAATAGACGGTGACGGTATCCCCGTCCCGTGTCTGCAGGACACCGTCCCCGGAGGTCGAAACCGGGGAGAACTGGGTCTCGACGGACCGCCGGAACTGGGCGACGTTCTCCGCCCACTCGGTGAGCCCCAGGACCTCGAGGTCACCGGTAAGAGCGCTCTGGATCGTTACTTCCACGTCGAAGGGCCCGGTCAGGGAATCCTTGACGAGAGGATCCTCGTTCTCGTCGTAATCGAATATCTGGATGTACAGGTAATCACCCGGATTGAAAGCTGTTACAGCCTGGTCGGAACCGATCTCGGTGACGTAGGAGCTGTTCTGGTAGATGCCGCTGGTATTTTCAATGGTGCTTTCCTGCATGGACACGGCGATGTTCCCGGAATAGGTGGCTCCATCGATGTTGGCGATGGCTGTCAGAGCGAGGGAATCGTCCCAGTCGGCTGTGCCGGAGTAGAGGTTTACCTGGGCGAGGCCGCCAGCGTCCGTGTCAACCGTCTCCACAGTATCGTCGAAGGGGTTCACGAAAATGAAGGAGCCGTTCCCCCCGGCATCCCCCGCCACCGTGAACTCCACGGGGAAGACGCCCGGGATATTGGTGCAGTACCCCTGTGCGGGATCGTACTGCGTCACCGTGGCCTTTATGATCACGCTGTCGGAGGTGTTGCCCGCCTGCAGGGAAGACCCCACGGGATCCTGGTCCATGACGAGGAAAGGCCCGGAGTCCGGGTTGGAGGACAACGTCTCAGGAAGGTCGAAAGCGATGATCTCGCTCTTGGTAGAAGGGTTGGTGATGCTCGAGACGTTGATGGTGATGTTCTCCCCGAGCCGACCGCCGCCGCAGCCTCCGCCCCATTCCCAGGCGAAGCTGTAGCTGCCGTCCGGGTTCGATGCCAGGGGGGTCGCGGGGAACAACGTCGAGGTGCTCACGGTGACGTTGGGACCTTCACCTAACACCCAGTTGCCGCACGCGTCCTCGATGTGGAACCGGACCCCGATCTCCTGGCCGTCGATGCGTTCGATGGAAAAGCTGCTCCCGGTGCTTCCCCCCAGTTGGCTGGCGCGGGGCGGCACCATGGAGCTGAAATTAAAGATCCCGGCCTGGGTGATGTCCGTGATGGAGTCCATGACGATATCGTAGGGCTCGGCCGCGATAAGGGTCTGTCCGGTGGTGAGGGTAACCGTGCCCCAGTGGGCGTTGAGGGAGACACCGTAGGTGGCCGCCGTGGGAAGCATGGTGTCCGGCGGCACGTAGGTGGCGCTGTAGGTCCCGTCGCCGTTGTCGGACTGGTCCACGAAGCTGCCGCCGGCCCCTCCGTCGTCCCAGGTGATGGTCTCCCCCGTGATGGGGTTGGTGCAGTCATCGAGAAGCTGGGCCTGAAGGGAGATCCCCTGGGAGGACGCGGTGGAGCACATGGCCACCTGAACGGGGGACGGAAGGCCCAGATCGCTGCCCGTGCCGAGGTCCACGTAGCCCACCGAAAGGCCGCCGGTGACGTAAGGGCCGGACGTGTCAAAGTGCGTGGCCGTGTCCGGCGCGACGAAGATATCCAGGTTACCGTCGTAGAGCTGCTGGGTGCAGATGCCGTCCGTGTAGGCGAACTGGATATTGATCCTGTTTCCGGAGGTCACCCCTGACAACTCCTGGGCGGCAAGGTAGCGCGTCTCGCCGCTGTCGATGGTGTTTTCCACCGTGTAGGGGTCGGCCGAATCGTAGATGTTGAACGGGGTTTCGTCGGCTCCGATGCCGTAAACGTAGACCACTCTGTTGGGGTTCGTGTTGATGTTGCCGTTCATGTCGTAAGCCTGGATGGTGATAGAGGGGTTGTCGGACCAGCCGCTCGACATGTCCGGTGTCCCGAAGTTGATCTGGGAGATCAGGTCCCGGCAGGCAACGTACGGATTCTGGGGGATGTTTATGGTGTGGGTGAGGTATCCGCACTGGCCCAGGCCGATCTGCCCCCCGTGAAGGGTCACGTCCTCGACATTCCGCGCCCTTAAGTCCAGAACGGCGGCCCTCTTGCGGTAGTTGGGGTTGGCTCCGCCGGCGGGGTCGGTGTAGGACCAGTCCGGCCTGGAAGTGCGGGCGGTGACCCGTGCCTTGAGCCGCTGGATCATGAGGAGGCTCGCGTCGTCGTCGGGGTCGCCAGGAGCGCACACCGCCACCGGAAGTTCACCGGCGCACAGCGGGTCCGCCGCATCGGTGACCACCTGGCCGTTCAGGACGTTGTAGTAGGAGAACGATACGGCTTCAATGTCCGTGGCCATGACCGCCAGGTCGACGTTTTCGATGTCCGTGGTGTACGCCCCCGCGGCCCTGGAGATCGTATTGAGGGTGGGACTGAACTGGTACCGCACGAACTGAATGCTGGACCCCGTGTTGGGGATGTTGGCCTTGAAGATCACCTCACCTGGTGCGGCCTTGATCACCGCGAGGCCCGGGACCTTGTACCCGAGCCACGACATCTCCTGGTTGATGTACTCCACCGTGGCCCTGAGGTTCTCCTGCATGGCGGAAACCTGTTCCTGGGTCCGGAAGAACTTTTCCTGGGAGGAGAACACACGGTAAACCACGCCCATGATGAGCCCGAGGATGAGAAGGGTGATCATCAGCTCGATGAGGGTGAACCCCTTTTCCCCTGCTTTGCGAACGCTTTGCGTCAATCCTGCTGGACGGAACATCTTCAAACCTCCCGGGAAATTAGGAAGAGATCCCATATCTTAATCGAAGTACTCCAGATTCTTAAGACCGATCTGGGTTTCCATCTCGACATACCTGGGCCGTCCCGCCGAGTTCCAGCTCACGCGGATGCGGATGGTCTTGAAGTCGACGATGGGGTAGTTGTCCACGACGTTCCACGAGCGTGTGAAGATCTTGCCCAGCGGGTTGGAGGGGTCCTGGGATTCGTTGAAGGGCCCCTCGGTGAAATCGGGGGTGGACCAGTCGCCCAGGTCGATGGTGGCAGCCGGGTTGGCCGATTCCGGATCCACGAGGTCAACGACGACACCACCCTGGACGGAATAGGCGCCCACACGCTTTAACTCCTCGAGCTTGGAACGGGCCAGGTTGGCCGCCGCGCTCTGGTTCCTTGAACCCACGTTGCCGAAGCTGGACTGCATCTGCAGCTTGGTGATACCGAGCATTCCGATGGCCAGGATAGTCAGCGCAATGAGGAGCTCCAGGAGGCCAAAGCCTCCCATATTGACATACGATGGTCTTCCGTTCGCTTTTTCGCTGTGCATCAGATCCACCCTCCGCTGGTGCTCCATTTCCAGACCCGAACCCGCCCTGTGATCTGGACCGAGACGGCGTAGCCCTCGTCAAGGGTGTTCGTCAGGTAGATCACCATCGCACTCCCCGGCGTCATGTTGGCTGACGGGTTGATGACCGGGACCCCCGTGGGCCGGTATCCTATGTAGCCGCCGTCCGCCGACCCGCCCGCGCTGTAGGTTGAAATGTAGTTCCCCGTCCCCGGGAATGGGGACCCGTCGGGGCCGGTGCCAGATGAAAAACCCGCCGGGAAACCGAAGCTGATGGTGGGAGGCAGCTTGTGGCAGTCCACCCCCCCCACATCATCCGGCAGGTCCAGGCCGGCGGCATCGTATTCCGCCGAACTGGCGGTCCCGCTTCCGTCCTCATCCACAAACCCGGTGAAATAGTGGTTGTCCGCGGTGGCGTAGTTAACGTCGAACCAGGCGTTCCGGTTCGTGGTCACGGCCCTGATCTTCAGGTACTGGAGAGTACCAGCCATCTTGTTGGCCGTGCTCCTGAGGCGGTAGCTCGGCAGTTCGCCCAGCAGGTTGTAGATGGACAGGGAGGTTATGATGAGCACGATGGAGATCACCATCATCAGCTCAACCAGAGTGAAACCGTTTTCCCCGCGCGAGATCCTTTTCATTCCGATGCCTCCCTATGACCTCAAGAGCAAGACCCGTACCACGGTAAGTCTCCTGAAATCGCTCCCTTTTCTAACCATTCCAACCCCCGGTTGATACTTTTTTCATAGCTAAAGAAGCAATTATTTCAG
>CBFDCL010000008.1:0-43026 GCA_965603295.1 uncultured bacterium
CGCTGTCCCGAGAGGTTACCAGCGCAGCCGGGAGGGGAGCCAGAAAGGTGGAGGGCGAGATCGAGCGCTTTTTCATAGAATACCTCATAGGTTAAATGCAAAATTTAAATTCCAGGAAAATCGCTGGCAGGATTTGACTGTTTGAAATTTGGAATCTGGAATTTGGAATCGCTCACAAGATCTGGGCCAGGAAAGACTTCGTCCGCTCGTTATCCGGTTGGTCGAAAATCTTTTCGGGGGTGCCTTTTTCCACGATGCGCCCCTCGTCCATGAATACAACGCTGTCGCAGACGGTCCGGGCGAAACCCATTTCGTGGGTGACCGCACAGATGGTCATCCCTTCCCTCGCAAGGGTTTTCATAACATCAAGGACCTCCCCGATCATCTCAGGGTCAAGGGCGGAGGTTGGTTCATCGAAGAGCATGATCTTTGGCTGCATGGCCAGGGCTCTCGCGATGGCCACCCTCTGCTGCTGTCCCCCCGAAAGTTGGGAAGGGAAAGAGCCGGCCTTTTCCGGTATGCCGACCTTTTCCAGCAGTTCCATGGAGATGCCTTCGGCCTCTTCCCTGGGTTTCTTTCGGACTTTCGTCTGGGCGATGGTGATGTTCCCCAGAACCGTCATGTGAGGGAACAGGTTGAAACTCTGGAACACCATCCCGATTTCTGCTCTTACGGCGTTGATGTTAGTCTTGGAGTCGGTGAGAGGAATCCCGTCAATGAAAATCTCACCTTTGTCAGTGGTCTCAAGGTGGTTCAGGCATCGCAGGAGGGTACTTTTTCCGGAACCGGAAGGCCCGATGATGGTAACCACCTCGCCCTTATCCACCTCCATGGAAACATCGACGAGAGCCTCGACTTTGTGTCTGGAATAGAAAGTTTTATAGACATTTTTTACATCAATCACTGACGGCAAACCTCCTCTCCAGGAACTGAACGAGCATCGAAAGGGTGAAGGTGAGGATCAGGTAAAGGGCGGCGACGGTGAAAAAGACCTCGAAGTAGTTGAACGTGGAGGTCCCGATTTCCCTCCCGGCCCTTGTGAGTTCGACAAGGGCGATCACACCGACCAGGGAGGAGTCTTTGATGAGGGAGATGAACTGCCCGGCCAGAGGGGGGAGGATGCGTTTAAAGGCCTGAGGAAGGATGATGAAACGCATGGAAAGGTAGTAGGACATCCCGAGGGAGCGGGCTGCTTCCATCTGTCCCTTATGGATGGATTGGATCCCCGCCCTTATGATTTCGGCAACGTAAGCTCCCGCGAACACGGAAAGGGCCAGGGCCCCGGCCCAGAAGCTTGACAGCCGAAACACCTGGCCGACGAAGAAGTAGAAGATGTAGATCTGGACCAGGAGGGGTGTTCCCCGGATCAGCTCGATGTATCCGATGGCAAGCCATTTGGGTGCAGGGCTGTTGGAAAGACGGGCCAGCCCGGTAAAAAGGCCGATGAGGATCCCGAGGAAAATGGAGATGATCGAGATCTTAAGGGTGAGGATCAGGCCCTTGAGGAGCAGGCCGGCTTTCCATTGGTCCCATTTGGCAAGGACCTGCCCCGACTCCAGTTTATCCCCGGTTTTCAAGGTAATCAGATTATTGGGGACGGTGTAATACTGCTCCGTATCGAGGTAATCCTGGACCACGATGACGGCTTCGTTCCCCTTTCGGTCGATGGCCGTGACCGTGGCGTCATCCTCGACAATGATCTCCCTGCTGTCCTTGAAGAGGATGTAGCGGGGGATCTGTTCCCAGCGCCAGATATATTCCACCTTTTTTGTCGTCTGGAACGTGCCCACCATCAGGCTCAGGAGGATGCCGAACAGGGCCATCCAGGAAAGGGCGTTGCGGAAGCGCGGATTGTGAAAAAGGTCTTTTAGGCGGTCCAATGGGAATCTCCGTTCCGTTTCCCCGTTAACGGACTCCGGGGGGCTGTCGCCCCCCGGGAGTCCTTATGGAAGTGTCGTGTTTACTGAACGTCCTTGATCCATTCGTTGCCCGTGATCCACTTGCTGTAAATCCTGTCGTAACGTCCGTCACCCTTGACCTGGGCAAGGAAGTTGTTGAGCCAGTTGAGGAAGTCGGGGTCGCCCTGCTTGATGGCCCACCCGAGGGGCTCGAAGGTGAAGGGGTCATCCAGGAAGACCAGCTTCCCGGCGCCCTTCTGGGCGTAGAAAACGGCGCAGTAGGGAAGGTCATAAACGAAAGCGTCGGCTTTGCCGTTGATGACCTCGAGGGCCGCCTCAGGCTCGGTCTCGAAACTCTTGTACTTGGCCCTGGGAATTAAGCTTTTGACAGCCTGTTCCCCGGTGGTGCCGAGCTTGGAGGCGACGGTGTATCTGGGGTCGTTAAGGTCTGTATATCTTTTTACCGTTCCTTCCAGCTTCTTGTTGATCAGGATCGTCTGACCTACAACGATGTAGGGGTCGACGAAATTGACCTTCAGGTTCCTCGACTGCGTAACCGTCATCCCGCTCATAATGATATCGAACTTGTCGGTAAGGAGGGACCCGATAATGCCGTCCCACGCGGTGGGAACCAATTCCAGTTTGACCCCCATCTCCTTGGCCATGACTTTTGCCATGTCGACGTCAAAACCGACGATTTGGCTCTGCTTGTCCTGCATTTCAAAAGGCATATAACCAGGTTCCATGCCGACCCGAAGCTTCCCGGCCTTCAGTATGGACTGAAGGGTGGACTTCTTCGCAAGGTCAGTATCCGCCGCCAAAACCGGGACGGCGAGGGCCAATACCAGGAAAAAAACAAGAAATGCGCGTTTCATGGTGCCTCCTTTCGGTGGTCCGTTTTTATGATCGGTCCCGGATCAGGGGCCGCCTTCAGTAGGATTTCCCTTCGTCGAGAAGTTCGGAGATGTTCATCTCCACATCGTGGACGGGACATTTGGGAATTTTTTCCATGGGCAAATAGACGATCTCAGTGTGGTCGCACAAGGGACACTTGACCTGAACAGCCTCGGCTTTTTCTCTCATATCCCCTCCAAAACAGAAGATTAAATACTAGCATCGGCGCGGTCACAGTGTCAATGAATTGAAAAGATCCCTGTGGACCTGGTCCAGAGTCCAAAGACCAGAGTCCAGAGGGAAAAAACAATTGAGAATTGAGAAAAAAGTTTGAAGGTTTGAAAGTTTGAGAGTTTGAGGACTGCCCTGCCTGTCCTGAGCTTGCCGAAGGGATCTTGGCGAAGGGTTTGAGGTTTCAAAAAGATACGTTGAACCTTAGACGTTGGACCATTCATTTTTTTTGAAGTTTGAGGTTGCGGTTTTAAAATTTGTGTACTCGTGCACCGGTGCACATGTGCACTTTTCCAATTCGGAGATTTGAGATTATTCACCAATCACGAATCACCAGTTACCTGTTGTTATTCTCAATCCTCAATCCTCAATTATTTTCCTTCCCTTGACACGTGCCGACACGAAACCTATGATCCGTCATTATGGATTTTCTTGATCCCGTTCTTGGAAGCGTTGCTGGTCTGGACGCGGGGCAGTGGAAAACTGTTTTTGTTTTCACAGTGAAGGGTGTCCTTTTTTGTTTACCCTTCGTGATCCTTGGAGTCCTCGTCGAAAGGGATGTGTACCGCGTGCCTTTTTTTGGCCGGATTATCAAGACGCTGGTCCTGTTTCTTGTGGTTTTTCCGGTTTTCGCTTTCGCCCTCCTCAATTACTTCGCGCCGCGTCTTTCGGAAAACTTCTGGGCGGACTTTCCCTGGTTGGAAAATCTCTGGATCATGGAGGGAAGTCTCCCATCTCTTGTTCTTGCCCTGCTATGCGGAACGTTTCTGACCATTTATCTGGGGGAGGTCTGGAAAGGTTGCCTGAGAGACTGAAAAAGGGGGAAAGGATAAAGGTGAAAGGGAAAAGGGGAAGGGGGATTCTTGAAAATCAACCTGTTTATGCACATGTCATCCAATTTCAGATTGACATGTTACGGTATTTGTACTAATTATCTCTGTTCGTTCGAAAAAATTTGAAAAATAAGGGAATCGAGAAACATGAAAACTTTTTCAGCGAAAAAAGAGGAAGTTTCAAGGCGTTGGCTCGTCGTTGATGCTCAGGACCAGGTCCTGGGCCGTCTGGCCACCCGGGTAGCGCGAATCCTTTCTGGAAAGGAAAAGCCGATTTTCACGAACCACGTGGACACTGGTGATTTTGTCGTTGTCGTTAATGCGGGAAAAATCAGGCTGACTGGACAGAAACTCGATGGGAAGATGTATTATCGCCATTCGGGGTATCCGGGGGGCATTAAGGGGATGACCGCCAGGGAAATGCTGGAGCGTAAACCTGATCAGGTCGTTAAAATTGCCGTTAAAGGGATGCTTCCGAAGAACCGTCTCGGCACGAAGATGCTTAGCAAACTGAAGGTTTACGCCGGGGCCGAGCATCCCCACGAGGCTCAAAAGCCCGAAAAAATCGAACTCTAAACCAGGAATGTGATATGGCAGAAAACCTATTTAACAGTACAGGCCGAAGGAAAACTTCCGTGGCCAGGATCTACCTGAAACCCGGTGAAGGGAAAATTCTCATCAACAGGAAAGATGCGGATGAGTATCTTGGAAGGGAGACCCTGAAGATGATCATCATGCAGCCCTTTGAAGTCACCGGTACGACGGGGCAATACGATGTGAAGGTCAACGTCCGGGGCGGAGGGATCAGTGGCCAGGCCGGGGCAATCAAACACGGCATCAGCCGGGCCCTTCTCAAGGTTTCGGACGATTACCGGAAACCTCTCAAGAAGGCCGGTTATCTTACCAGGGACGCCCGTGAGGTTGAGAGAAAGAAGTACGGGCAGCGCGGTGCGAGAGCCAGGTTCCAGTTCAGCAAGAGGTAAGAGATATTTGTCAAAACTGTTTCTGGAAGGGCTTCGGCCCTTCTTTTTTTTCGCCCTGAGGTTTAACCTTGAAAATTAACCTTGGAACTTGGATTTTGGATCTTGGAACCTGTTCACTGTTGATTCAACCCCTAGGCATCGGTTATCAGAAGTGGTAATTTTATCGCAGGCTAACAGTAACAAAGTAACCGTACGCGGAGGGGAACGCTCATGGTAAGGGTTGGGATCGTTGGGGTTACCGGTTACACCGGGATGGAACTGGTGAGACTCCTTGGCTGGCACCCGGGCGCGGAAATAACCTATGCTTCGTCCCTTTCTTCCATTGGGGTGAAACTCGAGGAGCTGGTACCGGACGCAAAAGTTGACCCCGATATTCTGGTGGAGAAGTTCGACCCTGCAAGAGCCTGGGAGATGGCTGAGTTCTTTTTCCTCTGCCTTCCCCACGGTGAGTCGATGGAAACCGCCGGAATCCTCTTTGATAAAGGGGCCAGGATCGTCGACCTGTCCGCTGATTTCCGAATGCCCGATCCCACCCAATACGAGGTGTGGTACGGAGAGCATAAAAGAATAAACCTACTCGCGGAGGCTGTTTACGGAATGCCCGAGATTTATCGTGAAAGGTTATTCGATGCACGGCTGGTCGCCAATCCGGGATGTTACCCGACGAGCATCATCCTCGGCCTGGCGCCATTACTTAAAGCCGGGTGCATTCATTCGGAAGGGATCGTTGCCGACAGCAAATCAGGTGTGAGCGGTGCGGGAAGGGAGCCAAAGGCCAACCTTCATTTCCCCGAAGTGGCCGGAAACTTCCTTGCCTACAGCCTGGCAGGCCAACACCGTCATACCGGTGAGATTGAACAGGAACTCGGGGCACTGGCCCACCGTCCGGTACGGATCACATTTTCGCCGCACCTCCTGCCGGTGACCCGCGGAATCCTGTCCACGATTTATGTTCATCCGGTGGGTACCATCGACGAGGAAGCCCTTTTTCGGGTGTTTAAAGATGCTTATGGCCATGAGCCGTTCCTGAGGGTACACCGCCCAGGAGAAAGGCTGCCCTCAATCAAAGAGGTCAACGGGACGAACTTCTGTGCAATCGCGGGGAAGGTCGATGAAAGAACCGGAACGGTGATCATAATTTCGTGTATCGACAACCTGATCAAAGGTGCCGCGGGGCAGGCTGTTCAGAACATGAACCTGATGACCCGGCAGGAGGAAACCACAGGTCTCATGTACACGCCCATTTATCCCTAGGGATTCTGAATTATTCAATTATTTTAATGGTTTACGGCGTCACTTGCCGCTTATTTGCCTTGACAGAATTGGGACCCTCATGTTAACTGTTTGACGGGTTGCCGGCTTTTCGGCTCCGTTGACCGTGTGGGCGGGAGTACCACCCGGTCAATGAATATGTGCATCCTTCAGAATCCGCCGCGTGAGGGCTGATAACGGGAACCTCCCGGTAACGGGACCGGATTCCCGTGGCGTTGAGAAAAGGAGCGTGCCTGATGTTCACAGGAGGGGTTTTCTTTGCTGGTTTCCTCGTAATCCTCTCCCCTGTCCTTTTTCTTCCCCAGCCGGGGGAATGTATTACCGTCGAACCAGCTGCTTTTGAACAGGTGAAAACCGATGTCCCGGCCGAAGTCATGGCCGGGGAGCCGTTCGAGATCGGGATCTCCTTCCTGGACCGTTACGGGAATTTAATGCCCGAAGATTGGAAGCCGCCCTTTTCGCTGAGCTTGTCCGTCTCCCAGCCGGCCAGTGTCCTTCCTCCGGTCCTTGCACCACGGAATTACGTCCCGGGATTTCGGTTTCGCGTTACTACTGAAAAGATGGGGGAGATCAACCTTGTCCTACGGGATTCCAACGGGCGGACGTTGGAATCCCTGACGTTGAGGGTCCGTCCCGGGCGTCTGGCCAAGATCCTTGTAGATATTCAGGACAAAACGGAAGCAGGTGTGCCGGTTCCTGTTTCCTTCAGGGCAGTAGATATCCACGGGAATGTGGACCCGGGTTTTGAAACGGATGAGAGTGCCATTGGAATCGAGAGTGCGGGTGCCCGAATATCCGGCCCCCTGGTCAAGACAGCGGAAGGAATTTTCGAGATACCGGTTTTATTCCCTGAGCCGGGTAAGCAATCCGTCACCATCAGGGACCGCCGGAGAGGCCTGATCGGTATTTCCGGGCCGGTGGATGTGGTTCCTGCTCCCCTGGTCTCTTTTGAAGTCAAGGCGGAAGGCAAGTCTTTCCACGCGGGAGAGCCCATAGAAATTACCCTGAGTGCCCTTGACAGGTTCGGAAACCTTGTGACCGACTATGCCCGAAGATACAAAGGGGTTCGTTTTTCCTCCAAAAGCGCCGATTTTGTTCCCTCCCTTGGACCTCCAGCCTCTTTCAACGGTGGGATGGCCACCCTGATGATTAATACACGGAAATCGGGAGAACATGATCTCGTGGTGTCGGAGATCCAGAGTGATGTCAAGGGACGTTTAACCGTCGATGTGGTCCCGGGCGTAGCCGGGATAATCCGGGTAAAGACGCCTGAGTCGGGTGTGGCCGGCGAACCGTTGACCATCACCCTGGTTGCGGAAGATGAATATGGAAACCGGACAAACAGTTTTCCCGAGGGTACAACGGTAGTCCTTGAAGCATCGGGCAGGGGGGTTTTAAAGCCGGAAACGGTTCCCATTGCATCCTTCCAGAACGGGACCGCCAGGGTGCAGGTGTTGTATGAGGTCGCTGAGTCTTTCGAGATCCGTGCTCTTCTCAGGGTAAAGGGAGCAGGGGGGAAAGAGGCAGGGGAAGTTGGCAGAGAAGAGGTCGCAAAGAGGGCTGCCGAGCGTGCCAGGGAGGAAGCCGTTCGTTCCCGAAGAGAATCCCGGCTGAAGGCGGCCAGGGTTTCTGGAAAACAGACTGCATCGCCTTCGCAAACGGAAAAACCGCCGAAAGTCTCATCTCCTTCGCCCCCGCCGGAAAAAGAAACACCTTCCGCGGTGGCACCTGCGGCGAAAGGGGACCAGAGAAAGGGTTTAGTAAGCCGGGAACCCTCTCGCCCGGGAGTTCTCGATTCTGTGGTTGTCCAGGATTCCGAGAAGAACGGGATCGTTGTTTTTTCAACGAACGGGATGACCGACTACAACGTGACCACCTCGGCCAGACTTTCCAGGAAGTGGATCGATTTCGAATTCCCCAATATCGCTGTGGACCTGCCCAGTCACCTTAAAGGTGGAAGTAAAATCATCGGAGAAGTATACGTTGAGAAACCGGAAAACGGAAAAGGCACCCGGATCTCCGTTGAGATCCTTCCGGTCAGGATCGGCTACGATGTTTACCAGGAAGGGGATTCCCTGGTCCTGAAGGTCACCAGACGGTAGCCAGGCAGATATCAGCCCGCTTTCGGCCTTCAACGATGCCAAAGGGAATCCAGCCCAGGATTCGATGGTGGAACGGGAACCCCTATGCCGAAACTCAAGTTCCTCGTCATTGAGGACGATCTTTTCTATCAGAGCTATGTGAACGACCTTCTGGCCGAAACCGGTGTTGATATCCTCACCGCTTCGGATGGCGAGGCTGGACTCAGGCTTGCCTTTTCCGAGAAACCCGACCTGATCCTCTCCGATATCGAGATCCCGAAAATTCAGGGTTTTGTCCTCCTCCGGAACCTGAGGGAGAACCCTGAAACAAGGGATATCCCGATGATCCTGATGTCAGGGAAAGTTGAAAAAGACCTCCTGGAACGCCATTCCCACCTAAAGGTTCACGCCAGTGGCTACCTGATGAAGCCGTTTTCCGGTCAGGATCTGATTAACCTGATACGGGAAGTCCTCGGCCCGGAAGTGGATTTTGGATCCGAAGGAAAAACCCCCGAAAAGGAGGAGTTCATTCCGCAGGAAACCACGGATGATCCTGGTGTTGTTCCGGATGTTTTTCCGGACACCCAACCTGATGGCGACGCCTTTCCGGAAACGGTTTCCCGGAGCCCTCTGCATGTTCTTGTTGTGGACGATTCACAGTACATCTGCGACATCGCTTCCGATTTTCTCAAGGAGATCGGGGTTGAGGTGACAACGGCCCTGAATGGGGAGGATGGGTTGAAGATCGCCCTGTCCATCAGGCCGGACATGGTCTTCCTTGACGTTCAGATGCCCAAAATGAACGGTTTTGTGGTTTGCGAGATGTTGAGGAAAGAGGAAACAACGAAGGATATCCCCATTATTCTCATGTCGGCCGTCGTTGACGGGGAGTCCTTTGAGAGACACTCCAAGTTGAGGTATCACGCCGACGCCTACATTCAGAAACCTTTTATGAAATCGGAACTGCAGGAACTGGTCGAGCGGTATTATTCTCTCGGATCTCTGGTCCGGTCCCCATTGGAACAAAAGGCGGGGTTTCTCGTTCCAACCGAAGATGAAATTTTCGGAGAAGGTGGAAGGGCATTTGACCCTTCTTTTGACAACCGGATCCGAGAGCAGTTGAAAGAAGCGAACGAAGCTGTTGAACAACTTGAGGGAAAAGGTGCCGAACTGGAAGAACGCCTTCAAAACGCCCTGGCTGAAAAGGACCGTTTTGAAGAGGAGCTCTTCCAGGTTCGGTCCGGGCAGGGGGTAAGGGAAAAGGAGCTCCAGGACAAGTTGACCCTTGTGACACAGCGTTTTGAGGAAATCCGGGAGCGTCTGGAACAGATCGAGAAGGAAGGGCGGGAAACCTCCGATCTCCAGGAAAGGCTGGAAGCCCTCTCCGGGGAACTGGAGGAGGAAAAATCTGCCAGATCCATCCTGGAAAACGAGAATAAAACCTTGAAGGATGAGATCGAATATTATCTGAAACATGAGAAACAGGTTTCGGAAAACACCACCGAGGAAGAATTGTCGGCACAGGAGGATCATGTCCTTTCCAGGGAAATAGAGGGGTTGAAAAGGGATCTGACAGCGGCACTGTCAGCCAAGGCCGAGATCGAGGAACAGGCCGGTGATTACTTTAAGGGTCGCGGTGAGAGGGATAAGAAGGAACAATCCCTGAAGGACGAACTGGAGAAGTCCAGGGAGGAGAATCGGTCGCTTCTTGAACGAATTGCCCGTGATCAAACCGGGGAAAAGGTCAGTCTCGAGGTCGAGTCCAAGCTGGAAAAGGCCCGGGAAGAGATACGGGAGTTAAATGAAAAACTCCGTGAAAAAGATGGAAACCGGGAGATCGAAGGGGCAATGCAGGATGAAAAACTGTCTGCAGCCCTTGAAAAGTTAAAGGAGCTGGAAGAGGAAAAGGCCGCTTTCGAAGAGGAACGGGCAAAGTTTCAAAAACAGTTGGATGAGGCCAGAAAGATGGCTGCGGATGAAACCGCTGCCAGGATAGAGTTGGAGGGCCTGGTGGAGACGGCCGGGCAGGAAAAGCGTTTGATCGCCTCCGAGCTGGAGGAAACCAGGAAACTGCTCAATGAGGAGAAAGGCGGCATCAGGCACGCCGGGGAGCTTCGGAGGGAACTCGAGGAGGAAAAGAACCTTCGCGCCAGTGCGGAGGCTGACCTCCGGGAGCTCCGGAAAAAACAGGGGGATCTTGAGAAAGCCGGTTCCGGTGCGGCTGACCTTGAGGAAAGGTGCGAGGTCCTGAAAATGGATCTGGATCGTTCCGAACGAGTTCGGGGGGAACAGGAACAGGAACTGAGGAAACGGCACTTTGATGAGGGAAACAGGGGAGTAGAGGCAAACCTGCTGAACGAGCGCCTTAAACGTCTGGAAACGACGTTTACCAACACAGTTCAGGAGGCACAGGAGGTTATAACCTCCCAGAAGAACAGGGAGAACGATCTCCGTCAGAGGCTGGATACCCTGGTGGATTCCCTCAGCGATGAAAAAGAAGCGTTGAGCAGGGAGAGGGATCGGTGGCGGAAAAAGGAGGAGGAACTGCGTTTCGCCTTCGAGGATGCTTTGGCGGAAAACAGAAGAATTATCGGTGAGGAAGCTTCACGGTTTTTTCCAATGCACGTTCCGAGGGAAACCAGGCCCCTGGAGGTTGTAACGGGGAAAAGAAAGCTGATGTTGGGTTTGGTAATGGCGGCGGTATTCCTCCTGGTGTTTTTCACCGGATATGTGGTCCTTTCCTGGATCGGGAGTGAGAAAGAACAGGCTCCAGTCCAGGAGGCCGTCACTGTTCCATCCCCCGGCGATCGGAGAGAGGCTGCTCCCCGGCCCGATGTGTTATCCATAACCCCTGAGGAGACCCCTTCTTACGAGGATGTCTGGCGAAGGCAGACGGTGCAGTCTGTTTCCGAGGATATGGTGATCCAGGCGACTTTTCACACCCGGCGCGAACTGGAAACGGCCATCCTTTACACCGCTTCCAAAGAGGGATGGACGAGGGAGAGAAGGGAAAAATACATTGATGAGGTTGTTGCGACCTACGACCTGAAAAATTCCATTTTTATCACCATCTTTACAAAAAACCTCAAAGGGGGATACCCGGGCTACGCGGACGGTTTCGAAAGGCATGTCGCCCTGAGGGACGAGACCGGAAGGGAAACCATGGGCTCCCTGCCAGCGGAACTGGAGGGGAAAAAATTTATCACCAGCAGGATTTCCGCTGCGGGAAAGGAGATGAATCCTGTTTTCCTGTATGAGGTCGGCATAACGGTTGCCTTTTCCCGGGATGAGCTCGCGGAAAATCCCGACGGTTTACAGCTTGTCCTTTATGATATCGGTGCCGTCCCCGTACGCGTTCTCACATGGGACTTGTCGACAATGGGACCCCTGTCTTCCAGACCTCTGATTCTCGCTGAAAGGAACTCCTGATGAGATCAGTTTCCTGCTTTGCTGCGATTTTGCTGGTTATTTGTCTCGCAGGCCCTTCCACCGTTCTGGCCGGCGGGGATAAAGGCGGGGATCCCTTCAATCTGGGGGAACGTTATTATGCCAAGAAGGAATATCGAACGGCCCTTCAGTATTTCCGAAAAGCCCTGGGGGGTAACGTTGTCAGGGCTCATTACCGGATGGGACAGATCTATGAAGAAACAGGCAGAGACCGGGATGCTCTGACCCACTTCAGAAGCTATCTGGAACTGGGACGACCTGGCGACCGATGGAATGATGCTTCGGCGAGGATAAAGATCCTGGAGGAACGTCTCCGCGCGGAAACCACCAGGTCGGCTGCCCTCCTTGAGAGAGGGAAAACCCTTTACGCTGACGGAATGTACGGGCAAGCGGAGAAGGTGCTCCTTGATGCGGTGAAAGAGGACGAAAGAAACCCAGAGATCCATTTCTACCTGGGAGAAGTTTATATGGCCCTCGGTCAATATGGGAAGGCCGAAGCCGAATACAGGAAGGCGAAGGAATATTATTGAGTTTCCGCCCGGGGAAATTTCTTTGCCCGGGCCTTTTTTTGTATGGGGACGAAGGCCCTTCTTATGGACCAGATAAAAGAACTGTTACAGCAGATTAATAAAAATCCCACCAAGGGTGATCTTCACAACTCCGTCGGCAGGCTTTACCAGCAACGCGGTGATACTACGGAGGCGATCAAGCATTTCCTTGCGGCCGCACGTCTTTTTTCCGGTGTGAACAGCCCCTCCAGAAACGTCAACAAAGCCCTCGCCATTCTGAGGAAAGTGATCCGGGATTTCCCGACCCACAAAGATTCTTACTATCTCCTCGCCGAGATTCTTCAGGAAATGGAGCACCAGGAAGAAGCGGTCGATGTTTACAAGGCCCTTTCTGACCTTTACAGACAGGAGGGGAAGTATCTCATGGCCGTGTCCGTCTTTGACAAGGCCATTTCCGCCAATCCGGACGACCAGGAGAGCTGGATCAGGTTCGCGGAACTGAATCGTGACGCGGGTATGCCTTTCCACGCTGCTCAGGCTTTCGTGAAAGCGGCCGGTCTGGGTCTGGAAGCGAGAAAAGGAGAACCGCCGGCTAACCTTGTGGTTCAGGCCCTGATCCTGGATCCGGAAAACGCGGAGGCACTGGAGCTCTTCCGGAACCTTTCCAGGAGGGGTAAAACCGGGCAGAAGCAGGAGCTGGAAATCCTGGAACTTGCGGAAGAGGTGGACAGGAACGGGCAGTATGATCAGGCTCTTGATCTCCTCGATATTCTGAAGAACACCCGTTTGAAGGAAAAAGCCCGTGCCGTGGCCCGGAGGGTGAAAGCGCATTCCGGGATAGAGGAGGAAACCCGGGAGAAAAAGGATCTGGGTGATAGAAAATCCCTTTCCAGGAAGTTCGAAGGAACCCCGATCCTGGTTGTTGACGATGAGCGTGAAATCCTGCTCCTCCTCGAACAGATCCTTTCAGGAGAGGGTTTCCGTGTTTTTACGGCCAACGACGGGGAAGAAGGGCTGGAAGTGTACCTTCGGGAGAGACCTCCCCTTGTCGTCACTGATGCCATGCTTCCCAAACTCCACGGTTTTGAGCTTTGCCATAAGATAAAACTGGAATCGAACAACGCCACGAAGGTCATGATCCTCACCGCGGTTTACAAAAAGTACAAGTACAAGGGAAAAGTCCAGGAGGAGTACAATGTGGATGAATACCTGGATAAACCCTTTCAGATAACCGAATTTCTCCAGGCCATATATAAGATGGCCGAGAGCATAAAAGAGGTGAAACACGCGGATCCCGACCCCGGGGAAAAGGTCCGGGGGGAAGATCTTCCCAAAAAGGCTTCGGTTTTGGTTGCTGTCCACGAGGACACCGATCTCGCGCCGAAAGTAATGACTTTCTGCGAGAGAAACGGCCTTTCCTTTTTCAGGGCGAAGGATGCGAAGGAACTATTCTGGCTTCTCCAGGAGGGGAAACCCGATGTCCTTCTGTTTTCCGATCCCTTTGCAGGCCTTGACACGGATGCCATCGGTCCCCTTCTGCGGAATATCCTCGATAACCATTGGACCACCTTGGTAATGGTGACAAAGAACAGGGCCAGGATCGAAGGACCGGCAGGTCTTTTCGATCATCGGATCGTCGCCCCGGTGAGCAATTCCGTTCTGGAAAACGTCGTTAATCTGCATCGATCTTCCCACAGGTTCATCAAAGACCAGGGGAGAAAGGCGGGGGCATTTGACGAGAGGCGTCTCGAATCTGTGCTAAGAAGCAAGGTGGAAAGGATTCTGAAGAGCCACAGCCAGCTGGAGGAATTTTTCAGCACACGGGTCCGGGAACTGGAAGAGGAAAACCTTAAGCTGAAAAAGGAGCTTTTTGAGAGGGAAAATAGTGGGGATTGAACAGGTTCCGCAGCCAGGAAGGCTGGTGATAGGAGTTCTCTGTAGCAGGGGCGTCGATACTTCCACCGCTGAAAGGCTGGTTTCCCTTTTGTACGGACCGGTTTACCGGCGCAGCGATACAGTCCCTTTCCGGACATTTTCCGACCACTATGAAAAGGAGATGGGAGAAGGGATCAGCCGCTGTTTCTGGGCCTTTGAACCTCCCTTCCAAAGGGGAGCACTCGCTGAGGCCAAACTTGGGACAAACCGGATCGAAAGGCACCTTGCCAGGGAAGGTAAGAGGGGAGTCAACCTTGATCCAGGGCTTCTTACTCCCGAAGCCCTGATCCTGGCAACGACAAAACCTCATTACCATCGAATCTATCTTTCCAAAGGCATCTATGCGGAATTGACACTGCTTTACCAGAGGAAAGAGTTCGATGCGATGCCGTGGACATACCCTGATTACAGGGAGGAATGGGCCAGGATTTTTTTTAAAGGTGTTCGGGATGAGCTCCTGGATGAAAAGTAGGGGGGCTTCAGGGGGATTGTGCGGACTTCCTGCAGGCCTGTTGCAGGTCCGGGCAGGAAGTCGCAGCCAGGAAAGGACAATGGCACGAAATGGGACGTCCTGAGGGGATTCAGACCGGGATTGCCAGCATGACGGGGTACGGCCGTGCTTCCGGTGAATCGTCCGCCGGGCATCTGACAGTTGAGGTTCGCTCATTGAACCACCGGTATCTTGAGGTTGCCGTACGGGCACCCAAAACGGTCATGTTCCTGGAACCCGAGATCCGTGCCCTCGTTCGGGAGCGGGTCTCCAGGGGTAAGGTGGAACTGTTCATCTCCCTGGACAACCGTGGGTCGGATTTCACTGTGGACAGCCAAAGGGCCGATGAGATCGTCCGGGCCCTTCAAGGGATCGCCGAAATCGTCGGGGATAAGGTGCGCCTTGAGCACATTCTGGCGGCCGGGGATATCGTACTCGTCAACGAATCGGAGATCACCGCCGATCTGGCGCGAACGATCATCCAAACGGTCGTTGATGCCATCGCCGGCATGGTGGACCACAGGCGCACGGAAGGAGAGGCCCTGTCCGGGGACCTGGGTTCGAGGATCGGGAATCTTTCCCTGATGGTTACAGAGATCGAGGGACTGGCTTCGGAGGTTCCCCATCGGGCCCGCCAGCAGATTGAGAATTTTCTGAACGGCATGAACCTCAAGGGACCAGTGGATCCACAGAGGCTTGAAGTCGAAATAGCTTTCCTGGCTCAAAAGTCCGATGTTTCGGAGGAGATCACCCGTCTTGGAGCCCACCTTAAGGCTTTCTCAAACGCTCTGTTATCAGGGGGTGCGGTGGGGAGAAGGATGGATTTTCTCCTGCAGGAGATACAGAGAGAAGTCAACACGATCGGTTCCAAGTCAGCCCACCCTGTGATCTCAAAGCTGGTCGTTGATTTCAAGACAGGTCTCGAAAAGGTCAGGGAACAGGTTCAGAATATAGAATAGAAATTTCAAATTTCACCCTTCCACTGGGCTCAGGGCAGGCATTTCACCTTTCAAAAAGAAAACAGGGGGTACCGGTGCCCGATTTCTGGAATCTGGAATTTAAAGTCTGGAATTGAGGGTTTTTAATGGACTGGATGGCAAAAATCAGCGATGGACAAACCGGAAAAGGAATCCTTTTCGTAATCTCCTCTGTGTCGGGTGGAGGGAAAACCACGGTTATCAAGAGCCTGGTAGCCAGCCAGCTCCGCCTGCGTGTCTCCCTGAGCCATACGACCCGTGATCCGAGGAAGGGCGAGAAAGACGGTGTGGAATATTTTTTCGTTTCCAGGGATACCTTTGAGCGGATGATCCGGGAAAATGAATTTCTCGAATGGGCGGAGGTTTATGGTCAATATTACGGCACATCAAAGGCTGCTATCGACGAGGCTGTCTCGGAGGGGTGTGACGTGATCCTCGACATTGATGTGCAAGGAGCCCTCCAGGTTCGGGAAATACGTCCCGATGCCGTGCTGATTTTTCTGCTTCCTCCGAGCATGGAAGAACAGGGAAAGCGTCTTGCGAAAAGGGGAACAGAGGCACCGGATCAACTGGAAAAAAGACTGGAGGCGGCATCCGGAGAGCTTGCCAGCGTGTTCGAATACGATTATGCTGTTTTGAACGATGAGATAGGGGAGGCTGTGGTTAGAGTGAAATCCATTGTGATATCCGAAAGATGCCGCATCGGGCGGATCTTCCCCTGAAGAAAACGCACAGGAGGAAAAACCGAAGATGAAGTTGAAGATCATGGAAAAAGCACTTAATGTTTACCCTAACAGGTTTCATCTTACCATGATGGCTGTGGGCAGGGCCAGGGAGATCAACGATGGTGACAACCCCCTTGTGGATCTGGATGAACCGGCTAAACCTGTTGTCGTGGCTCTGGAAGAGATCTCCAGGGGGCTTGTTATCCCGGCCCAGCAGGAAGAGATGAACAGGATCCGGAGTGCCCGTAAGATCCTCAGGGAAAGAGCCATAAGGGAAGCCCGTGAGCGGGATGCCCTGATGGAAACGGCGGAAATCCCGGAAGTTGAATCCCTTCAGGTAGAGACTCCCGAGGAAACCTGAAAAGTTTTTTCTTTTAGTCAACAATCGGCACCCTGGCCTGTGATGGTCGGGGTTTTTCTCTCTGGATCAACTCTGACAGGTTCCTACTACCATGATCAGGATCGGCGACATCCTCGAAAAAGTGCGGGGATATAACCGGAAAGCGGACCTCGAACTGATTAACAGGGCCTATGTTTTTTCCGCCAAGGCCCATGCAGGCCACGTGCGCCAGTCCGGGGAACCCTATCTGGTCCACCCCCTTCAGGTTGCTGATATCCTGGCCGATATGAAGATGGATGTCACCACCATCGCGGTGGGGCTTCTGCACGATACGGTTGAGGACACCGAGGTTACAAAGGAAACCCTTGAAGCCAACTTTAATGAGGAGGTTACTTTACTGGTCGAGGGGTTGACCAAGATCAGTCAGTTGGAGTTCGAAACCAAGGTCCACCGTCAGGCGGAAAACCTTCGTCGAATGATCATTTCCATGGCCCAGGACATTCGGGTGATCATGGTTAAGCTCGCTGACCGGCTCCACAACATGAGGACTCTCCAACATTTAAACCCCGAAAAAAGGATCAAGGTTGCCCAGGAAACCATCGATATCTACGCTCCGTTGGCGAATCGTCTGGGGATCTCATGGATCCAGGCGGAACTGGAGGACCTTTCTTTTCAATATCTTCACCCCGAGGCCTATCGAAACCTGGAACAGAAAGTCAAACAGCGCCGGAAAGAGTACGACGCCTATATCAACAAGGTGATCGGCATCCTGGCTCAGGTCCTGGAAGAGCACAAGATCCAGGCGGATGTAACCGGCCGTACCAAGCATCTGTGGAGCCTTTACAATAAGATGCAGAGGCAGGGTCTGGCTTTTGACCAGATTTTCGATCTTATCGCTTTTCGAATAATCGTAAACACAATCAGGGATTGTTACGGGGTGCTCGGGATCATCCACTCCATGTTCAAACCTGTTCCGGGCCGGTTCAAGGATTACATCGGCGTCCCGAAAACCAACCGGTATCAATCCCTCCACACCACTGTTATCGGACCGGTGGGAGAGAGAATGGAAGTTCAGATCAGGACTATGGTGATGCATCAGACTGCCGAGGACGGGATCGCGTCCCACTGGAGTTACAAGGCAGTGGACAGCTCGCATCCGGATGAGGAGATCAAACGTTTCAAATGGTTCAAGCAGATTCTCGACGAACTGAAGGAAGTGGAAGACCCCAGGGAACTGATGGAAACGGTCAGGATGGACCTGTATCCCGACGAGGTTTACGTTTTTACCCCCAAGGGGGATGTTAAGGAGTTCCCGGTGGGTGCAACCCCCATCGATTTTGCTTACAGCATCCACACGGACGTGGGGAACCAGTGTGTAGGCGCCAAAGTCAACGGCAGAATGGTCCCCCTGAAATATATTCTCAAGAACGGCGACGCCCTGGAGATCATCACCTCAAAGGGACATAAGCCCAGCAAGGACTGGCTGAAGATCGCGGTGACTAACAGCGCGAAATCCAAGATCCGGGCCTTCATCAAAAAGGAGGAGAGGGAAAGGAGCCTCAAGATCGGGGAAGAACTCCTGGACAGGGAGTTAAAACGGATGGGTACAACCCTGCGCAAGGTCCGAAAATCGGATTCCATGGAAAAGACTGTCTCGGCTTTCGGATTTCATAAAGTAGAGGATCTAATCGCCACCGTCGGGTTTGGAAAATATTCACCCAGACAGGTGATGACCCGCCTTTTCCCTGAAGATGAACTGGAAAATAAACTGGGCAAGCAGGAGGAAGCTGTATCCCAGGTCCGGAAATCAAGGGAAAAAGCCCGTCGAGAGGGGATTGTGGTTGACGGGGTGGATGACCTTCTGGTGCGTTTTGCGCATTGCTGCAACCCCCTTCCCGGGGACGATGTCATTGGTATCATAACGAGGGGGAGGGGGATTTCCGTCCATACGGTGGATTGTCCCAATATTGAGGCCGACCGGTACGATCGTGATCGTATGGTGGATATTAACTGGGACGATAAAGTGAAAGTACCAAGGACGGTTCGTATTAAGGTCACCTCCGAGGATATCAAAGGAATTCTCGCGGAGATGACTGGCCTCATTTCCTCAAGGAACATCAATATCACCCATGCTGATATCAGAACGAACGCCGACAGCAGGGCCATTAACAATTTCGAGGTTGAGGTGGAAGACGTCCAGCAACTCCGAAGCCTTTTAAACAGCCTCTCTGGCCTGAGTGGAGTCATCTCCGTCGAACGATTAAAGACCAAGTAAGTATTCAGGTCCCCTTACACATGAAACGGGAGAACCTGATACCCTTTTTCCCTTACCCACGGACCCCATTCCGCATTCGATTCTCCAAGTATTGAGTTAAAGGGTTTCAACCCTTCCAATTTTCACCCCCCTAATTACAATTTTGTGCTTAATGATATGAAAAGTTTTCCTGATACCCACAGGGGAAAATTTTTAAGTTTAATAAAAACAGGGTGTTAGGGGTCAAAATGGGCGGAACAATTCTTGCTAGATTTATGGGGAAAGACAATCATTCATAAAACGGAGGAATAGCCATGAAAATCCTAACGAGGGGTTTTGTTCTCATGCTGGTGTTTTTAACCTGCTTTGCCATTGCCCTCCCGGGCACCGCGTGTGCCGAGGAAGAACACAGGGTTATTGGGGAAATGGTAATTGGTCCCGGTGTTAGCAGTGATACTTTTCCGCTTTACGAAGGGGTTGAGGCCGCTGCAGTTACCCTGTACACGAACGTTCCCCAACTCAAGTCCATTACTATCGATGTCCTGAACGGGGCAGAAAATCCCCGAAACAGGGTTACCAGTGCCGTTGTCACCGTGAATGGAAGCGTGATTTTTAAAGAGAAGGATTTCAACGCAAAAGTGCTCAGCCTCAGTAAAACCCTGGAACCCGGACCGGAAATGTCGGAGATTGAAGTTATCGTTGAGGTTAGAGGGCGGAAGAAATGCCTTGCAACCGTCAGGGTCATTGGAACCTATGAAGTCCCGGAGAGGATTCCGGTTATCTGGTTTCTCGACATGGACGGGGACGGGTTTGGCGGCGTTATCTCCATTTCGGGTTACCTGGATTCCCCCCCACCTGACAGGGGAGATGATACATGGGTGACCGTTGGTGGGGACTGCAACGATTACAATGCTCTTGCCTACCCGGGAAGCGTGATATACCCTTGCCCCTGATCTGCTAAAATGTTATCTCTGAACGAACAGGAGGGCGCCCGCGGGTGCCCTCTTTAATTGGTGGGATTTTTTCACGTTCTCGGGGTTTCCCGGGAGAAAGAGGGAAATGATATGGGGAGGATGGTAATCAGAACTGAGGAGGCGCCGGCTTCCATCGGACCCTACAGCCAGGGAGTCGGGTTCGGGGATCTGGTCTTTTGCTCCGGGCAGATTCCCCTGGATCCGGGAACGGGAAAGTTGATCGAGGGAGAAATTTCCCTGGAAGCACGGATGGTTATCCAGAACATGAAAGGGGTTCTTGAAGCCGGCGGAAGCGGCATAGGGAAGGTGCTGAGATTGGACGTTTACCTCACCGATATGGCCCTATTCCCCGAGATCAACTCCTTTTTATCGGATGTGTTTCCCGAGGACCCACCCGCCAGGGTAACCATTGCCGTGGCGGCTCTTCCCCTAGGGGCAAGAATCGAAATGGCGGCAATAGCCGCGAAATAGTCCGGAGACCAGAGTCCAGAGTCCAGAGGAAATCCACGTTGAACGTTTTTTTCCTCCTGACCCCTGGATTCTGAATTCTGGCCTCTGATTATTTTTCTGACTTCTGAATAAAAAAAGAGGCCCTGCAAAGGGCCCCTGAAACGTCGGTGGATTCACTTCTGGAAGAACCAGTCGTCCTGATTCCAGACTCTGAACTCTGGACTCTAGAAAATTATAACGCTTTTTCGTACTTCCCGGTGCGGATGCACCGCGTGCAAACGCTGACCTTTCGGATACGGCCGTTCTCACGTATCCGGACCGTTTGAAGATTGGGAAGGAATCGGCGCCTGGTTTTGTTATGGGCGTGGCTTACGTTGTTCCCCACAGCGGGTCCCTTCCCGCAAAGATCGCATGTCCGTGACAATGTCAGCCTCCTGTTCGGTTATGTCCTTTCCCTTTCTGGGTTTTATGTTGCGGGAAAGGACTTGGATTGCTAACATAAACAAGGCGAAAAAGCAACCTTTTAACCCTTTTTAAACCTTTTGACTTATCTTTCGAGGTTACCATATGGCCAAGATCAATAAGGACATGACCTTTAATGAGGTTCTGAGGGCCTACCCGGACACCGTTAAAGTTTTTAAAAAGTTCGGTATGAACTGTTTCGGGTGCCTTGGGGCGGAAGCTGAATCTATTGAGTACGGCGCCCTTGCTCATGGCGTTGACCTGGACAGGCTTCTGAAGGACCTTAACCAGGCCCTCAAAGGGCAGTCTTAGAACCCTTTTCCAAAGTGAGTGACGTTCCCGAGTCCGGTAATGACCTGACTTCCCTCGAAGGGATCGGGGATAAGACAGCCGGACGCCTTGGGTCTCTCGGCATATTCAGGGCCGAGGACCTCCTTTTCTTTTTCCCAAGGATCTATCAGGACAGGACCAGTCCGAAACCGATATCCGCACTGATACCCGGAAATTTTTCCACGGTTCAGGGACAGGTGCTCTCCCTGAGCGAGCGGAAGTTCCATCCCCGGGGGACTCTGGAGATCCTTCTCACGGACGGTCGGGGTGTGGTTTCCCTGAAATGGTTCCGGTACGGGAAATGGCTCAGGAAAAGCCTTGAAAAAAAGTTTCCTCCCGGTACGATCATCGCCGCCAGCGGAAAAGTGTCCGTCTACAACGGGAAACTGGAGATCCATCATCCGGATGTTGCCCTTGGCGGATCCGGGGGGGATACCGGAATTGTGCCGATTTACCCCCTTACGGAGGGGCTCGGCCAACACACTATCAGAAGAGGCGCTGCTGCGGCTCTCCGTCGGTATCTCCCAGCGGTTAAGGAGTGGATTCCGGAGGAAATCCTGGCTGAACGGGGGCTTCCCGAGTTAAAGACTGCCGTAATGAACCTTCATAACCCGCCCCCCGACCAGGATATTGAGGTCCTTAATGCCGGGTTAACACCATGGCATGACCGGGTTCGTTTTGGGGAGCTTTTTGCTTTTCAGCTGGGGTTATTGTCCCGGAGAATGAAATTCGTTTCAAGGACCAGCCGCCCTGTGAAGGCCCGAGGTGCGCTGGAGGAGCGGTTTCTCTCAGGCCTTCCTTTTCGCCTTACAGCCTCTCAGGAAAAAGCCCTTAAAGTGATCGGAAGGGATATGGAGGGAAACACCCCGATGCACCGGCTGCTTCAGGGGGAAGTGGGGTCCGGGAAAACCCTTGTGGCTTTCATTGCCATGTTATGGGCCGTGGCCGAGGGGCGGCAGGCGGTTCTCATGGTTCCTACCGAGGTCCTGGCTGAGCAGCATTTCAGGACTTTCTCCGGATGGTGTCGGAAGATCGGTATCGAGGTTGGCCTTTTCACCGGAAGCATGGGGGACAGGGAGCGCTCCCATCTGCGAGTAAAATCCGCCGAAGGAAGCGTTGGGATTATCGTGGGAACGCACGCTCTGATCCAGGAAGGCGTCCGGTTCGGGGATCTGGCTCTGGCGGTCGTGGACGAACAGCACCGTTTCGGTGTTCTTCAGAGACTTGCTCTTAAGGAGAAAGGGGAAAGCCCTCACTTTCTGGTCATGACAGCGACACCTATCCCCAGAAGTCTGTCCCTCGTTATTTACGGGGATCTTGATATTACGACGATCGATGAGCTTCCCGAAGGCCGGAAACCTGTTAAAACAGTTCTTTTCGAGGAATCTGACCGTTCCCGGATGTACCTCAAAGTGGCCAGGGAAGTGAGTGCCGGGGGGCAGGTATACATCGTGTACCCTCTGGTTGAAGAATCGGAAAAATTGGAGCTTTTGGCCGCCAATAAAATGGCCGGTGTCTACAGGGAGAATATCTTTCCTCATCTTAAGGTAGGCCTCCTCACGGGACGGATGTCCGCCAAGGAAAAAGAGGAGACTATGTCACGCTTCCTCTCTGGACAGTTTCAGGTTCTTGTGGCAACAACGGTGATCGAAGTCGGAGTGGATGTGTCCAACGCAACTTTGATGGTCGTCGAAAACGCGGAGCGTTTCGGGTTGTTTCAACTTCACCAGCTACGGGGTCGCGTGGGGAGAGGACAGAAAGAATCAACGTGCATTCTCATGGCAGGGGAGAACATTGGTGATGATGCCAGGGACCGATTAAATACCATTGTATCAACCAGTTCCGGTTTCTGTATCGCCGAGACGGACCTCAGGATGAGAGGTCCCGGTGATTTTCTCGGTGTGAGGCAGTCGGGGCTTCCCTGCTTCAGGTTTGCGGATCCATTCCGGGATGCCAGGATCCTCGAATGGGCCAGGGATTGCGCCCAAAAGATCCTTTCGGACCACAGGCAGCTGCCCAGACCCTTGTCCGAGAAGGTCAACGAATTCTGGTCAAGGGGATTGGAGATCAAGGAGTCCGGATAACTCTTTATCAACATGGGAAATTGCGACATTTTTGAAGGAAAAGCGGCTATTGACCCGAAACCTGAAATCGTTTCAATAACCCCGTCAAAAGTAGCTCATTTTGTTTAACATATTGATTTTAAAGGATCTTTTAATTTGATTAAAAAATAGGCAATCAGGGAAAAACCGCTTTTTGCCGTTCAACAGGGGGGGTTGTACACAGGGTTTTCCACCATGTTTCCACAATCATTGTGGAAAGGGTGGTTCAGCCATTATTTTTCAATGATTTATGGCGACAGGGGAAATAGAAAAGCCCTTGGGCTGAATATGGTATGCCGGTCCCGGAGGAGGGTCCCTTTTTAAGCGGCCGTACTTGAACGGTCCCATCGATGCGGAGAGGTGGTAAGATGTCAGCTGTAGAAAGGACGTTGTCTATTGTGAAACCCGATGGTGTTGACAAGAGGGTCATCGGGGAGGTGTTGAAGAGATTTGAGAACTCGGGTCTTCGGATCATGGCTCTCAGGATGATCAGGTTGTCGGCCATTCAGGCCGGGGGGTTTTACGATGTGCACAGGGAAAGGCCGTTTTTTGAGGATCTTACGAAGTACATGTCCTCCGGTCCTGTGGTGGTTGTAGTCCTTGAGGGAGAACGAGCCATCGCCCGTGTCCGTGAGATCATGGGCGCCACGGATCCCTCCAAGGCCGCACCCGGAACGATTCGGGCCGATTTTGCCCAGAGCATCGAGAGGAATATCGTTCATGGTTCGGATTCCGGGGAGTCCGCTGCTTTCGAGATCCCATATTTTTTCCCGGCTGTGGCGATCTACGGTTGATGAAATCCGCGCGGAATGTACCAGACCCTGGGGGTTGGTCCATTTTTGCCCCAACACCCCCTGCTTTTCTGGTGTTGGATGCCCCGCGCACCATGCCTTGAACATAACGGCCTGATAATGCGTAATTTTTTTGATCTCACATTCGATGAGCTTGGCCGGATTCTGGTGGACCTGGAAGAAAGACCGTTTCGGGTGGAACAGATCCTCCGATGGGTCTACCGGATGGGGGTCGATGATTTCTCCTTGATGACCGACCTTCCGGGGGAACTGCGGGAATCCCTTTCCAGTCTTCTGGACCTGAACCCTGTGAGGAAAATCGAACACCATGCCGCAGGGGACGGGACGGTAAAGTTCCTTTTCAACCTGGAAGATGGAGTCAGGATCGAGTCGGTCCTGATACCTGATAGGGAGCATTATACGTTGTGCATCTCCACCCAGGCCGGGTGTTCGATGTCCTGTGTTTTTTGCGAGACGGGCAGATCAGGCCCGGGCAGGAACCTTTCCATGGGAGAGATCCTTTCGCAGGTCGTGTATGGATGTCGATTCCTCGGGGACAGGCTCCGTATTCGGAACCTGGTTTTCATGGGGATGGGAGAACCCCTCCAGAACCTTGAGGCGCTCCTTCCGGCCCTGGAGATTATTCTTAGCGGGAGGGCTCTCGATTTCAGCCCCAGAAGGGTTACGGTATCCACTTGCGGGTGGGTTCCGGGAATGGATATCCTCGGTGCCAGGGGGTTGGACGTGAACCTGGCTGTGTCCCTGAACGCGACCCAGGATAATACGCGCTCAAGGATTATGCCCGTCAATCGAAAATTTCCTTTAAAAATGCTTATGAAAGCCATCAGACGATACCCTCTAAAACCGAGAAGAAGGATCACTATCGAGTATGTCCTCATCGAAAATGTCAACGATTCACAGGACGATGCGGCCAGGCTGGCGGCGCTGATGGCCGGGATCCCCGCGAAGATCAATCTCATCCCGTGTAACGTCAATTCCTCTGCCTTCAAGGCACCTGGCAGCGTGCGGACCCGGGCCTTTCAGGAGACCCTCCTTGGAAGGGGAGTCCTGGCCACCCTGAGGTCGAGCAGGGGAGAGGAGATTATGGCTGCCTGCGGGCAACTCAAAAGAACGGCAAACGGAACCTGAAGATGTCCCAGAAAAAGAAAACAGGGAAGCGTCGCTCAAAAACCGAAGCCGGAAAAGAACCCGGGACCGGGTCCGACGCGGTCTTTCCGGACGAGATCATTCCTCCCGAACCGAAACCGGTGGAAGGGAGAGCCCTTCCTGGTCAAGACGATCCGATCCCCAAGAAAGACACGGGATTCAAACCGGTCGTTTACGACTCGGTTTCCGCCTATTATCAGAGCATCCGCCATTATCCGGTTCTTTCCAGGGATGAGGAAAAAGCCCTGGCGATGAGGTATCTCGAGAAAGAGGACATCGATGCGGCCTACGGACTTGTCACTTCCAACCTGAAACTGGTTATCAAGATCGCCATGGAGTACCGAAGGCTTTGGAGGGAGATCGTTGATCTCATCCAGGAAGGGAACATGGGCCTCATGCAGGCTGTGAAAAAATACGATCCATACCGGGGGGTTCGATTTTCATCCTACGCAGCCTGGTGGATTCGGGCTTATATCATCAGATATATCATGAACAATACGCGGATGGTCAAACTGGGCACTACCCAGGCCCAAAGGACGCTGTATTTCCAGATGGGGAAAGAGAGGGAAAGATTACGACGCCTGGGCATCGAACCGGACTCCAAGACTATCGCCAAATCCCTCAAGGTCAAGGAATCCGAGGTGGAGGAGATGTCTATGAGGCTCAGTTCCGGGGACCTTTCCCTGGAAACCCCAAGGGGGCCGGAAGGTGATTACACATTGCTTGATACCATCCCTGCCCTGCAGCCGGATACGGAAACCAGGGTGGCTGATGCCCAGGTGAGGAGCGTATACCTCGAGAAATTGTCCGAATTCGTTTCAGGCCTGGCCGATCGTGACAGGAAGATCTTCACTTTGAGGTGGATGCGGGATGAACCTTTGACTCTTCAGGAAGTCGGGGAAAAGCTGGGTATTACCCGGGAGAGGGTCAGGCAGTTGGAAGCAAGGATATTAAAAAACCTCCGTTCACATCTTGAGAGCATTGGCCTTAATGCATCGGATTTCTTTTCCTGAGATGAAAAAACTCTTACCAGGTTTTTTGACAGCGGCAGTTTTTCTGGCAATTCCGATCCTTGCCCTTTCAGAAGTCCCCGATCGCGAACTCGCCGCGGTGAGAAATACCGGCAAAACTTTCGTCCGGATCAGCAGAAAGATCACCCCATCGGTGGTTAACATTCGGACCTACCGAACGGTTTCCCCGCGGCGATATGGATTGAGCAAACCGTTCTTCGGGGAGATGTTCGATCCTTTTCGGGAATTTTTCGGAAAGGATTTTGGGGACCGGTTCAAGGGACCTGATGA
Source organism: uncultured bacterium (assembly GCA_965603295.1). Classification (GTDB taxonomy): domain Bacteria; phylum BMS3Abin14; class BMS3Abin14; order BMS3Abin14; family BMS3Abin14; genus JAFGWO01. Next base: position 26,447 of record CBFDCL010000008.1, read on the forward strand.
TGGCGCGAATGTCCAGACCGGACTCGGCTCCGGGGTGATCGTGCGTCCCGAAGGTGTTGTCCTGACCAATAACCATGTTATCGAGGGTGCCGAGAAGATCATGGTCACCCTTCATGATCGCACGGAACTTCCCGCCCAAATCGTAGGGAGCGATCGTCGGACGGATATCGCTGTGCTGAAACTGCCGAAAGGACACTATCCCTCGGCCCCCCTTGGAGATTCCGATGCCATAGAGATAGGGGAATGGGCGATTGCCATCGGAAACCCCTTCGGTCTGGGACAGAGCGTAACGGCCGGTATTGTCAGCGCCAAAGGACGGGCCAACGTGGGGGTGACCGATCTGGAGGATTTTATCCAGACGGACGCTGCCATTAACCCGGGGAACAGTGGAGGTCCCCTGATCAACCTCGATGGGGAGGTGATCGGCATCAATACGGCCATTTTCAGCATGAGCGGAGGCTACCAGGGGATCGGTTTTGCCGTGCCGTCCAACCTGGCTGCCATTATTCTGGACAGCCTTTTCAGGACCGGGAGGGTCGTAAGATCTGACCTTGGGGTGAGGGTTCAGGATGCTACGGAAGCGATCCTCCTCGCCGCTGGCGCCGGTGTGAAAAACGGTGTGATTGTCACGGAAGTCCTCTCCGGGGGGGTTGCGGACAGGGCCGGTGTCAAGCGCGGGGACGTACTGGTCCGTGTCAAGGGAAGGCCGGTGATGGATGCGCCCTCGTTTTACCGGATCGTCAGTCTTCTTCCGGTGGAGGAGCGGATTCCTGTGGTTCTGTTCAGGGGCGGGGTTCGAAGGACCTTGTTGGTTAAAGTCGGGGAACTTCCCGAGAGGCCGATAGGATCCGATGTCCGGATTCGTACCGCCTTGGGGTTTACGGTGGAGGATCTGACGGAAAAACTGGCCGAACAGCTGGGATACCGCTATGAGAGAGGAGTTCTTGTCACGAGGGTTTTTCGCGGGAGTCAGGCGGAGGCCACAGGGTTGGAACCCGGGGATCTTATCGTCAGAGTCAACGGGGATGCGACTCCGGATCTCAGTTCATTCCGGAAAAGGTTCGAAGCCGTCCAATGGGGCCAAAAGGTTGTTCTGGATCTTAAAAGGGAAGGACGGTCCCTCAAGGTGAAGATGTTTTTGAGGAAGTAGGAAAAAACTGTTTGAAAGTTTGAGAGTTTGAAGTTTGAGGTTGCGGGAAAAGCACGTTGGACATTTGACGTTGGACGTTGGACTGTTCCCTTTAGTTTGATGTTTGAGGTTTGAAGTTGCAGTTTCAGATGCACGTTCAACGATCAACGTTAAACGTTCAACGGTTTTTTTGGGAGGCACCGTTTGATCTCCATTAAGGGGTTGACCAAAAGGTACGGTGATTTTGAGGCTGTGGTCAATCTGAACCTCGAAGTGCCTTCCGGTGAGGTGTTCGGTTTTCTCGGTCCCAACGGCGCCGGGAAAACGACGACGATCAAGGTGCTCGCGGGGCTTCTCCCCCCAACAAACGGCAGCGTGGTTGTCGGGGGGTTTGACGTCCTGTCGCATCCCCTGGAAGCCAAAGCTGTGACCGGCTTCATACCGGACACTCCCTTTCTTTTTGAGCGGTTGACAGGAAGGGAATTTCTTCGGTTTGTCGGGCGTCTTTACGGGATGTCCGGAAGGGGAATCCACGAAGGTGTCAAGGATCAACTCGGGTTCTTTGATCTTGACGATTGGGCCGACCATCTGATCGAGAGTTATTCCCATGGGATGAAAAAACGGCTGGCCATGGGTGCAGCCCTACTGCACCGGCCGAAGGTGTTGATCGTCGATGAACCGATGGTCGGGCTGGACCCCAAAGGGGCCCGGAAGGTCAGAGGTCTTTTTACGGACCTTGCCAAAGAGGGAATGACCGTGTTCCTCACCACCCACGAGTTGACCACCGCTGAAGCTGTCTGCGACCGGATCGGAATTATCCATCACGGGAGGATTGTGGGAATGGGAAGCGTACGGGATCTTGCTGAGATGGCCCAATCCCCTGGATCCCAGTTAGAGGAGGTATTTCTCCGCCTGACTATCGAGAGTGAAGGGGAGGAAGCATCCTTCTTCGGAAATATTCCCGGAAAATAAGCATCGGGTGTCTGGTGACGGGAAAGGGGAGCCTGGTTCAGCTCGGAAGCCGTCGGCGGAAACGGAGACTGTCTGGAGAATGAGCTCAACGATAGGGTTTATGAGAACTTCCTGGCTGCTGGTCGATTACCGGGTCCGGCAGGGGATCAATTTCTATCGGTTCCGGGGGGTGAGGAGGATCGCGTGGACTTTCGCCGTCATTCTTCTCGGGGCTTCTTTCGTCTGGTTCGATCACATCTTCTTTCTGAGGCTTATCGCTGCCATCCAGGAAAGACTGGAATTCCTTGCACCGTTCATGCTGCAGCAGCTGATTCACACCCTTTTCCTTTCCTTTTTCGGGCTCCTGGCCCTTTCCAGCATGTCGTCCACCATCTCCGGGTTCTTTATGAGCAGGGAGATCCCCATGCTGTTGACCGCGCCCCTTTCCCCGACAGGATTTATTCTTCAGCGTTTCTTGCTTGTCTTTGTGCAGAGCTCCTGGATGATCCTTATTTTTGGAGCTCCTCCTTTTTTCGCCTACAGTGCGAGACTTGGGTTGGGATGGGTGTTCATCGTTGGCTGGGCGCCCGTTTTTATTCTGGTTTGCCTTATCCCGGTCATTATCGGTTCAACTCTGGGGATGCTTCTCATGAGGCTATTGCCCGCTTCCAGGGTTAACCAGGCCGTAAGTTTCATCAGCGTGGCGGTGGCTTCCCTTGTTATCATCCTTTTTCGCATGAGCCGTCCGGAACGCCTTTTCATGGACGTCCCCACCGAAGAGGTGATGGGTTTCGTAGAGGCGATGACCATCCCCGAGTTTCCTCTCCTGCCCACCAGTTGGGCGACCACCGCCGTGGTGGGGTTGAGCAACGGGGGGTTTGGGGCCCGATACCTGATCAACGTCGCTTACCTGATTGGGGCCTCTCTGGGGCTGGCAGGCCTTTTCTATATTGTGTTTCGGGTTTTTTATCGCGACAGCCTCGCTTCCGTTGATGAGGGAAGGGTTCGAAAAGTCAGAAAGAAGATCAGCCTTGCGGAACGTCTTTCCGGACGCCTTGATCCAGTAGTGGGATCGTATTTCGTGAAGGATATCCTGCTTTTTGCCAGAGATCCCTCGAGGTGGACCCAGCTTTTTCTTCTCGGGGCCCTTGTGGTCCTGTATGTTTACAACGCATACAGCTTTCCTCTCGGGGGAATGTTTTACAGCAACCTGGTTGCTTTCCTGAATATGGCCGTCAGCGGATTTGTCATGTCGGCCCTTTGCGTTCGCTTTGTTTTCCCTTCGGTCAGCCTGGAGGGACAATCCCTATGGGTCACCCTTTCTTCCCCGGTTCCCATGAAGCGGTTCTTTCTGTCCAAATATCTGTTCGCCGCCCTCCCACTGTGCCTGATATCGCTGCTGCTTTCCTTCGGAACCAACCTGGTGATCGGTGTGAGGGGACCCATGATGGTCCTTTTTACCCTTGCCTCCCTTGTCATGGCCTTGTCCTTGACGGGGCTCAGTCTTGGCATGGGGGCGATCTATCCGAAGTTCGATTTCGAAAATGAGAGTCAGATTGCCGCCTCTCCCGGGGGGGTGGCTTCCATGATCCTGAGCCTCGGGTACATCGGGCTGATGGTAGTGTTTCTGGCAGCACCCGTTTACCGGTTTTTCGCCCACCGTATGGGCCTTGGGGCCCTGATGCGGGGGGATGCCCTTCTCGGCCTGGCGGGGGCTGTGGTTCTTTCCCTGTTGTTCGGCGGTTTCCCTGTTCTTGCCGGTCTCAGAAAAGTCGGAGACTGGAAGGGAAAACGATGACGGAAAGGTGATCAAGGCATGTCTTTAAAAAGTTCAGAAAGGGAAAGATTGTTTTCGCTTCTTGACCGTTTGGGCAAGATGGAACGAGAGGACCTCCTGAAAGAGTTTACCGAAGATATCCTCGGAGAAGTGAGGGTCCTGGCCCGGGAGCTGAACGAGGAACTGGTCCTGGAAAGGGTGATTTCGGAAAATCGGTTTGTTGAGGTTATCGGGGATTTGGCGGAGACGAACAGAATCTGGGCACGGCGATATAATGAAACGGTGAACTTGGCCGGAAAAGCGGCCGCCGAGGGAAAAACAGACCAGGCTCGTTGGATCCTGGACGGGTTTCTCCGGTTCTGCCCCTCCCCGGGTTATCGTTGGCTGGTGGAAAAGATGTTAGGGGAGCTCTAAGGAAAAGAAAGTTTCAGAGTTTGAAATTTGAGGTTTGAAGTTGTTTTACACTCAACTGTTTTTTCTCTGCAACCTACACTCTACACTGTTTTTCCTTTGGCCTTTGGCCATTGGGTTTTGGACTTTGGTATATCATTCCAGTCACCGGTTACCGTTCATTAATTTTGGAGGCGGCATGGAACACGCAGAACTTGAGAGGATTTTCATAGAACATGGGTTCGAAAACTTCACATGGATTTACGCTTCGGATATCGAAGTGGCTCAGTGGGTAAGGATGAAATGTACTTACGGATGCGGTTCCTATGGGAAAAAGGCGACCTGCCCTCCGAACGCCCCCTCATTCGAGGAGTGCCGCAGGTTTTTCCAGGATTACGGGACCGGTGTGTTGTTTCATTTCAGAAAGAAACTCGAAGACCCTGAAAAAAGGGATATTTACACGCGCAAAATCAATAGTGGGCTTCTGAAAGTCGAGAGGGACGTGTTTCTTTCCGATTATCGAAAAGCGTTTCTTTTTTTCATGGACGAGTGCCAGCTGTGCGAACATTGTCCCGGAACCCTCCTGGAGTGCCGGAACCCGAGAATGGCTCGGCCCAGTCCGGAATCGTTCTGTGTGGATGTGTTCGCCACGGTAAAGAAGCTCGGATATCCCATTGAAGTCCTCAAGGATTACGACCGGGAGATGAACAGGTACGCGTTTTTGATGGTGGAATAAGGGTAGAATGAAGAAGGTAGAATGTTGAAGGAGGAAGGAAGGGGCTGGACCTAGACCTGGTGCCTCGAACGGGAGGAGATATGATCTTCCCAGGACTAGGATTAGGACCAGGACCAGGTCAAGGACTTGGTGAAAATAGGTTATTTCGGTACCGGCAGCATCCTGGAGATCATTCCCGGATTCTCAATCCTCAATTCTCAATTCGAAATTGATTTCAATCCTCTTCCTGCAGCCTCCGGCTTTCCGCCATGATCACTTCGTAGATCCTCACCAGTTGGTCCGTGTCCATGGGACCTTCGGGGCCTGCCGCCAGTTTTTTGCGAATCTTCCCCTCGCGGGCCGGATCGAGGATCGGAAGGCCGAGTTCCTTCTTTACCTGGCCGATCGTTCTGGCCAGAGTGGCTCTCTCCTGAAGCAGTTCGATGACTCTTTTGTCAACCGTGTCAATGGCGGATCTGAGGTTGGCGATCCGCTGGTCCAGGATTTCACTCATATGGTTTCCCCAATTTTCTGATTAGAGCTTGTCGAACCTTCAACGCTCAACCCGCATCGCTCAACCCGCATCGCTTAACCCTCAACCCTCAAACGGTTCTTCCCTCTGGACCCTGGACCCTGGACTCTGGACTGCTCTCTGATTTCCCTATTCGAACATTCCCCGGTTGATGACCGTATCCCTTCGGAAAGCGTTGTCGGGTTTTCTGTAATCCAGAGTGTAGTGGAGCCCCCGGCTTTCTTTCCGTTGCATGGCGCAGCGAACGATGAGTTCTGCCACTGTGACGAGGTCTCTCAGGTCGATCAGGTCCCGTGTGATCCGGAAATTCCAGTAGTACTCATTTACCTCACTTTTCAAGAGATCAATTCTGTGCATGGCCCTTTCAAGCCTTCGATTGGTTCTGACAATGCCGACGTAGTTCCACATAGTTCGGCGGATTTCATCCCAGTTATGGGAAATGACAACGTTTTCGTCCGAGTCCACCGCCTCACCGGTATCCCAGGCGGGAATGGGATCGAGAGTGATCTTCGAGAGGGAAGACCATTGGTTCTTGAGGCAATGGGCGATCCTGGAAGGTATGACCAGGGATTCAAGAAGGGAGTTGCTCGCGAGCCTGTTGGCGCCGTGCAGGCCGGTGCACGCTGTTTCGCCGCAGGCAAAGAGGCCGGGAATGGTGGTCCTTCCCTCCATGTCGGTGACGACGCCTCCGCAAAGGTAATGAGCCGCCGGGACAACGGGAAGGGGCTCCTTGGTCATGTCAAAACCGTACTCGAGACAGCGGCGGTAGATGTTTGGGAACCGATTGATAATGGCCGGCGCCGGTTTATGGGTAATGTCCAGAAGGACGTAATCATCCCCTTTCATTTTAAGTTCACTATCGATGGCCCGTGCAACGATATCACGGGGGGCCAGGTCTTTCATGGGGTGGTAGGATTCCATGAAAGCGTTCCCGTCGAGGCTTTTCAGGATCGCACCTTCCCCACGGACAGCTTCACTAATGAGAAAGGATTTGGCCTCGGGATGATATAGGCAGGTTGGATGAAACTGGATAAACTCCATATTGGCGATGTCCGCTCCTGCCCTGTAGGCAATGGCGATACCGGAACCGGTGGCGACATCGGGGTTGCTGGTGTAAAGGTAGGCTTTCCCCGCACCACCGGTAGCGAGGACGACGGCTCGGGCAAGGATTGGGGTTATCTCCCCATCCTCGGAATCGTGTATGTAGCACCCGAGGCAGCGGAGGCCCGCATTCCCGGATGCCGGGAGGCTCCCCCGCGTTACCAGGTTGAGGGCCGTGTGCCGTGTAAGGAGTCTGATCCGTTGGCTATTTTCAACTGCCTCCAGAAGGATTCTCTGGATCTCGCGTCCGGTCATATCCTCGGCATGGACGATGCGGCGATGGCTGTGTCCACCTTCGCGCCCGAGATCCAGCTCCCCGCTGGGGGAGTGGCTGAATTGGGCCCCCAGATCGATGAGGTCCCGGATAGCGCGTGGACCCTCCCTGACAATGGCATCGACCACATCTTCCCTGCAAAGACCGGCTCCCGCTTCGACAGTGTCCTGAATATGGTACTCAAAGCGGTCCGCGTCATCCAGCACGGAGGCGATGCCCCCCTGCGCCATGGAGGTGGCCGTATTATCGGGATCCTTTTTGGTGACAAGGACGACGTCACAGAAGGAAGAGGCCTTCAGTGCTGTCAGGAGACCCGCGACACCGGTGCCGATAACAAGAACATCGGTTTCCATTGAGCCAAATTAGCAGATATACGTTAGGGAAGTAACCCCGATTCGGATTGGACTCCGGGTTGTGGGGTGGCCTGGGAGCTTTTCCTCATGCCCGGAAAGGACTTTCCCCCGGGAGCATGGCACGGCACCGTTCTTTCTTGCATGGAAACCCTAACGGGTGGTAAATTAAAGGGATAACCGAATGGAGAGTGAAAAACATGTTCAATCTCATGGCTGATAACGATTATCTTCCTGTGGAGGAAGAAAATATTGTTCAGATCCACCAGGGGATGAACAAGCTCCGTGTCTCGGTCGGTGAACATGTGTCCGAACCGTCGGAGGTCTTCATTGTCACCGGAGAAGACGGGGGCCTCTATCGGTCCTTTATCGTGTTTTTCATGCATGAACCGGAGAGCCACGTGATCTACGGATTTGAGGGAAACCCTTACGCTCCTGACAGGCAGGAGGATGTGCTGGGCGACGCTTACGAGTTCCTTGAGGAGATGGGGGCCATCCTGGAGGAGGTCCCCTGGGAGAGCATGTCCGCGGAAGAGCAGGAGAGTTGGCTCGCTGCCGGGACCCTTTACCCGCTGCCGCCCGATGATGTGGATGACCTTCTGGAGGAACTGGAGGAGATCCGGCCAGGCGAACTCCTGGAAGTCCTCGACGAGGAAGAACAGGCGGCAGACGGGCAAGGGGACGATGTCGAAGGTCTACCCGGTGATTTCGGGGAGGTACCAGAGGCGGAAGAGGAGGAGGAAGCCCCAGATCCGATGGAGGGTGGTGGGATCGATGAGGATGGGGACTTTGATCAGCTTCTGAAACAGGCGTTTCTCAAGCCGGATATGGTGAAAAAAAGCTCGGTCGGGAAGGGCACTAACGGGAAAGAGGAACCCCCTGAGGAGGATGTTTCGGAGGATGAGGACAGCATTGGGGGTTTTTCGTTTGAACCTGCGGAGGAGGGGCCCTCTGAAACGGAAATCGCTGTGCCGGTGGGCGCTGTCGAACCCGTAAAAGAGCCCGAGGATGAACTTGTCCTTGACGCTGTTGAGGAAGAACCCCTGACTGCGGCAGAAGTCTTCCAGGAAAGGGCCGCGGATGCGAAAGAAATTGCGTGTTCTGTTCCTGTTGAGAGCTTCGATCAGATGATTATCAGGTACTTGTCCAGGTTCTGATGCCATGATGAAACGTCGAACAGAGAGGTTGAAAACTGTGAAAAGAAACCCCCGTGTCAGCCTGTTTTTCACAACCATGTTCGCGGTTCTCTTCCTGATGTCCTGTGCGGGAACCAGCACGAAAGACGAGGAGACCGCCAGAGAAGGGGACATTCACCTCCAGATGGGGACCAACTATTTGAATAAGGGTAATCTGGAAATGGCCCATTTTGAACTGAACAAGGCATCCAGGTTGATCCCGAAAAATCCCGATGTGCATTTTGCACTGGGGACTGTTAATGTGCTGAGGGATGACCTGGAACTCGCCGTCAAGGCGTACCAGAGGACCATTGAACTGGATCGGCATTACGCGGATGCCTACAACAACCTGGGTTTTTCGTATCTTAAACTGGGCAAATGGGACGATGCCATTGGGGCCAGTACGAAAGCTCTGAATGAGGTCACCTATGAAACCCCCGAAAGGGCCCTGACGATCATCGGCTGGGCCCATTACAAAAAAGGGGATCCGGCAAGGGCCCTTGATTTCCTGGGAAGGGCGCTTGAAGTCCGGCCGGAGCAGCCCGATGCCGAGAACAAGATGGCCTCCATATTTCTGGAGCAGGGCAGAACCAAAAAAGCGAAGAATATCCTGACGGATCTCGTAAAAAGAGCTCCCGGGTTTGCCAGTGCGAGGCTAAACCTCGGAATCGTGTATTTCAAGGAACAGGATGTCCTGGCTGCCAGGAAGGAATTCCGGGCCGTCCTTGAGCTCGTTGATCCGAAAAGCGATGAAGGGCGGCTTGCCCAGGGTTATCTGGATCTCATTGAATGATCCAAACAATATGTTCAGCGAGCTGGGTAAAAAATTGCGGAGTTACCGGCTGGATGCCGGTTTCGAGGTCGAGGATCTTGCGTCCCGAACGAGGATCGCGACCAGGCATGTCCGGGCCCTCGAGGAGGGCAGGTTTGAACTGCTTCCGGGAAACGTATTTGTAAAAGGCTTTATCAGGTCCCTGTGTGCTGAGCTCGAAAAGGATCCGGGGCCTCTCCTGGAACTCATGACGAGGATTGAAGAGGAGGAGGCCCAGGAGGAAAAAAACGGTTCTGCGGATTCGAAAAAACCGTTTCCCTTGTTGTTAACTGCGGGGGTTCTTCTGGTTCTGGTGTTCGGAGGCATCCTGTTGCACGGAGGCAGGGAAAAAACACCGGACCGGAATCGGGCATCTGTTCCAGCGTCTTCCAGTCCGGTTGTTCATGCGGTGCAAGAAAATGACCCTTTTCCACCGTCCGGGGTAGACCAGCAGGAGGAAATGGATCTGGTAATTCGTGCTACGGAAAAAACCTGGCTTCGCGTCCAGGTTGACTCCTCCAAGGCCTGGGAAACGACGATGAGAACAGGGGACGAGATAACACTGAAAGGGATGGAGAGGATCAGCCTGTTTATCGGGAATGCCGGGGGGATCTTTTTTGAACTGAACGGGAGAAGGTTCGGGCCACCTGGATCGGCCGGGCAGGTAATATCCAATTACGTTATTACGAGAGACAATCTTTAAGAAGGGGATGGGGAAAAGGGAAAGAAAATAAGGCAAGCAAGGACTGAAGTGCAAGCAGAAGTATTAAAAGGGCGGAAAATAGTTCGGTAATACTTCTACTTATACTTCTTCTCAATCCAACCCTGCTCCAATCCCTGTCCCTTTCAACCTTTTTGTCAAGAGGTGACCGGCGGTGAAATGCCCTTATCAGGGGATGCTTCCGGAAAACCTTGAGTCCCGTAAGAAACGAGGAAGTAATAATAAGGTCATGTCTCTGGAAAAACTTCGAAATATAGGGATTATCGCCCACATTGACGCAGGGAAAACCACGACCACGGAAAGGATCCTCTACTACTCGGGGAAAATCCACCGGATGGGTGAGGTGGATCAGGGTTCCGCCCAGATGGACTGGATGCCCCAGGAACAGGAGCGCGGTATCACGATCACCTCAGCCGCGACGACATGCCAGTGGGGACTTTATACCATCAACATCATCGACACCCCAGGGCACGTTGATTTTACCGCCGAAGTGGAAAGGTCCCTCAGGGTCCTGGATGGGGCCGTGGTTGTTTTTTGCGCCGTTGCCGGTGTGCAGCCTCAGTCGGAAAAGGTTTGGAGACAGGCTGAAAAATATCAAATACCAAAAATAGTTTTTATTAATAAAATGGACAGGTTGGGATCGGATCCTGATAAAGTACTTCAGGAAATGAGGTCCGTGTTGGGAGCTTCTCCTCTGCCACTGCAGGCACCGGTAGGCACGGGCACGGAGTTTGCGGGGGTTGTTGATCTTATTCGCATGAAACTTCTCCAATGGAACGACCCAGAAGGAAATAACACGCAGGAGATCCCCATTCCCGATAAGATTGCCCCGGAAATGGAAAGGAGGAGAGATTCCCTCCTCGAGCAGCTGTCGGAATCCGATGACCGGATCATGTCCGCTTATCTCGAAGGAAAGGAAATCCCCGATGAATTGATCGTCGAATCCGTCCGTGAGGGAACGATCAAAGGACGTTTTACCCCCATCTTCTATGGGTCTTCCCTGAAAAGGAAGGGCGTACAACCGCTTCTCGACGCCATAACCGGATATCTGCCTTCCCCTCTGGATCTGCCCTCGGTATCGGGTTACTGGAATGATGAAAAGGTGTTTCGGGAACCGGACGAAAATGCGCCCTTTTGTGGGCTCGTTTTCAAGATAATGGCTTACGCCGGAAGACCGACCCTGTTTTACGTTCGGGTCTATTCCGGCTCATGTCCCCTTGGCCAAAAATTCCTTAACGGAAGAACACGAACCAACGAACGGGTCATGAAGATCCTGAGGATGCATGCAAACAGGCGTGAAGAGATCCGGGAAATGAAAGCGGGGGACATTGTTGCCCTGGTCGGGTTAAAGAACGCCAGGACCGGAGACACAATCTCAGACCCGGCCGATCCGGTGAACCTCGAGGAAACCGCTTTTCCCGAGCCCGTGATTTTTGTTTCCATTGAGCCAAAAAGTGCCGGCGACCAGGAGAAACTCATGTCGATCCTTGGCATTCTTGCTGAGGAAGACCCAACCTTCGGTGTGAAAGTGGATGAGGAAACGGGACAGATAATCCTCAGTGGAATGGGAGAACTTCACCTGGAGGTGCTGACCCAGAGGCTCTTTTCCGAGTTCAAAGTGGAAGGAAGAGTGGGCAGGCCCCAGGTTTCCTACCGTGAGACCATAACCGAAAAGATCGTTTGGAGCGAGCATTTCGAGCGGGAGATTGCAGGGAAAGATCATGAAGCGTCCGTAACCCTTCAGGTGGAACCCCTGCAGGGGGGCGGCGATGTTCAGTTCAACGATTCCCTTACGGAGGACCTGGTCCCGGGAGATCTCCTGAAAACCATAAGGCAGACGGCCCTTGAAGGGGCTAGAAGTGGAGCCAAAGCAGGATATCCGGTCATCGATGTGCTCATCACCCTCATTGATGCCAAATTTTATAACGAGCGGTCAACGGAAACCGCTTTTCGCGCCTCCACTTCAGCTGCGCTGAACCATTGTCTCAGAGAAGCGGGTCCGGTGCTTCTTGAGCCGGTGATGGCCGTCGAGGTACAGACCCCGGAGGAGTTCACCGGAGAGGTTGTGGGAAGCCTGACTCTGAGGAGGGGGACGATCGAAGGCGTGGAAAAACAGGGCCCCCTGGAGGCCATCAAAGCCAGCGTCCCCCTCAAGGAGATGTTCGGGTACACAACCTGCCTGAGATCCCTTACTCAGGGACGTGGGACGTTTAACATGGAACTGTCGAGCTACCGCCAGGTGGATGGGGAATGAGAAAGAAAGTTGTCTTCACAGATATGGACGGGACCCTGCTCGACCATGATACCTTCAGCATCCGTCTGGCCGTGGCTTCCGTTGACCTGCTGATCCGGCGGGGTTTTCCGGTGGTCCCCGTCAGCAGTAAAACGGCTTCCGAGATCCGCGGATGGATGAGGATCCTGTTTTTAAGGGGGCCCTTCATTTGCGAGAACGGATGCGGGATTTTTATCCCCGAGGGGTATTTCGGGAACCTTCCGGACGGGGCTGTTCAAAACGCCGACGGATGGAAGATTCCCCTTGCTTCCGGGATCGATGTTGTTCGGGAAAAGCTCCGGGATGCCGCCCGGGAGGCCGGAGTTGTGTACAGGGGTTTTGAGAAAATGTCCCGGGAGGAGATCTCCCGTTATTCCGGTCTTCGAGGGGACGAACTCCAGGCATGCCTGGAACGGGAATACGACGAACCGTTCATCCTGGAAAGGAATGGGGAAATCGAAAGATTGAGGCTTCCCGCAAAGAGGAATGGTCTCGTGTTAACCCGGGGCGGGCGATTTCATCACGCCGCCGATGGGTGTGACAAAGGGCGGGCGGTTCGGATCCTTGCGGACTTATACCGGGAGATGGATTCCGAGGTCCTGACTATCGCGGTGGGAGACAGCCAGAACGATCTGTCCATGCTTCAGGCTGTCGACAAAGGGTATCTGGTCAGGAAACCGGACGGCACCTACGACCCCGAGGTGCCGGAAACCGCCGCCTCAAGGGTTCAGGGGATAGGTCCCAAGGGTTTCAGGGCGGTGATAGAGGAGATCATTTATTTTGGATAAAGCGGTTCAGGCTCTTCGGATGATAAAGGAAAAGCTGGGGTATTCTTTCAGGGATCCATCTTTCCTGGAAGAGGCGTTGACCCACCCGTCCGCGGTCAAGGAGGGAAGGAGCGGCGGACCTGATAACCAGAGGCTCGAGTACCTTGGGGATGCTGTTTTGCAGCTCGCGGTATCACAGCTACTCATTGAGAGGTTTCCTGAGGCGGGGGAAGGGGATTTGAGTTTTTTGAGGGCCGAACTGGTAAGGAGGGAGAATCTTGCTGAACTGGCCCTCAGGATGGACCTTCTCTCCCTTGTCACCGTCGGATCGAGTCTTGAATCGGCCCCCCTTGTCGCGCGGGAGACGGTAGCCGCCGACGCTTTCGAAGCTCTCGCAGGGGCTCTTTTCCTTGACGGCTCCTGGGCTGAGAGCCGGGATGCCCTCGTTCCCCTGTTTAAGGACCTGCCGGAACCCGGTGAGCAGCTGAAAGGCGCCAAGTCGGCTCTTCAAGAGACGATTCAGGGGCGGTTCTCCGGCGATGTGCCCCATTACGAAGTAAACGAAGTTCACGGCCAAAAGGGGGAAGAACGGTTTTTTGCCCGCGTTTATCACCAGGACAGGTTCCTGGGGGAAGGGAGGGGACGGAGCAAGAAAAGGGCTGAAGAAGCCGCTGCCTCGTCGGCCCTCCAGACCATCAAGGATGTGTCGTGAGTAATTTTCGATCCGGTTTCGTAGGCATTCTGGGACGCCCCAACGTCGGGAAATCCACACTGCTTAACCGCATGTGCGGTGAAAAACTGGCCATCACTTCCACGAAACCTCAGACCACGAGGAACCGGATCCTCGGAGTATTGCACAGACCGGAAGCCCAGATCGTTTTCCTGGACACGCCGGGGATGCATGAATCGAGCAAGGCCATCAACCGGTACATGAAGGGCATCGTTTCCAGGGTGGCCTCCGATGTGGATCTGATCCTCTACATGGTTGATGCTTCGAGGGCCCAGGGGCCCGAAGACGGGATGGCTCTGGAAACCATTCTGCAGAATAAAGGGGTTCCCTCCCTGCTTGTTGTGAACAAGGTGGACGTCGCGGGAAAAGCAAAGGCGACAGACCGGCTTCAAACGTTAGAGGACCGTTATCGTTTCGAGGGGGCCCTGCTCATCAGCGCCCTATCCGGGGAAGGGATCGGGGCACTCGAGAAGGAGATCACCAGGCTGCTCCCCGAAGGGCCTCCATATTTCCCCGAGGATATGGTCACCGATCAGGCCCCGGCGTTCAGACTGGCGGAGATCGTCCGGGAAAAACTTTTCGAGAGGACAAGGGAAGAGATCCCGTATTCGATGGCGGTGGTTGTGGAGCATTTGGCGCCAGCCGGCGATGGACTCATGGAAGTGGCCTGTACGGTTTACGTCGAAAAAGAATCACAGAAAGGGATCGTCATCGGAAAAGGGGGAAAAATGCTCAAGGAGGTCGGGAAAGCCGCCCGGCTCGAGATCGAGGCCCGGTTAAGAAAGAAAGTGTTTATCGAAATAAGGGTCAAGGTCAAAAAAGGGTGGACAGATCGGGAATCCCTGTTGAGGCAGATGGGGTACAGTTGATCCGGAGTTCCGGGTCATGGTTCCACCGCGTCGGAACCTGTGGATGAAACCCTCAAAGAAATGTGTATTGGGAGTCAGTGATGTACATCAGTAAAGTGGACACGTTATTGGAGAACATCAGGAAACTGTTAAGGCGGGGAGCGGGCCGGAACGTCCGGAATATTCTCCAGAAGATGCACGCCGCGGATGTGGCTTACCTGTTTCGCTACCTCAACGAGGTCGAACAGTTCAAGATCTTCCGCCTTCTTGAGAACTCGGATATGGCTCCGGAGATCATCAGCCAGGTGGACAACCCTACTGGCGCCGGGCTGCTGGCCCGGCTGGACAGGAAAAGCGCGGCACAGATCCTTCAGGCGATGGACCCGGACGACGAAGTGAACATCCTGAAGGAGATGGACGAGGAGGTGAAGGGGGAGATCCTGTCCCACCTTTCCGATACCGAAACGGAGAACATCGAGGAACTGTTCCAGTACCCGGAAGATTCGGCCGGGCGGATCATGAACACCAACTGTTTCACACTTCACCAGGAGGTGACGGTATCCCAGGCCATCGAGGAACTTCAGGAAAGGGGCGAGGAATCTACAGAGATGGTGTTTTACGTGTACGTGGTGGATGGGAGCGATCACCTGGTGGGAGTCTGTTCTCTCCGACAGCTTCTTATGGTTCCCCCGAACACAAGGATTCAGAGGATCATGACTTCCGACGTCGTTTCCGTTGAACCCGAAACGGACCAGGAAGAGGTGGCCGAGGTAGTGGAAAGGTATGATCTCCTCGCCGTCCCCGTCGTGGATGGTGAGAAATCCATCCTTGGAATCATAACCGTAGATGACGTTATTGACGTCATCAGGAAAGAGGCCACCGAAGACATCATGAAAATGGTAGGTACCGGTGACGAATACCTCAACCGGTCTATCTTCCGGAGCGCCCGCATGAGGATGCCGTGGCTTCTGGCAGCTTTCATCGGGGGGTTTATCGGCATTCAGTTCCTGCGGATGTTCAACGCCACACTCCAGCAGATCGTTTCCCTGGCCTTTTTTCTCCCGATCATCATGGCCATGGGCGGCAATATCGGGATCACCTCCATGACCATCGTGGTGAGGGGCCTGGCAACCGGAAGGATATCGGTGAGGGAACTGCGTCGGGTCATACTGAAGGAACTCACCGTGGCCGTGCTGCTCGGAGTCTTGTACGGCTCGTTCCTCATGCTTCTCGCGTACATTCAGTTCCGGGAGGTGACCTATCTCGGATTCGTGGTTGGTTCGAGCATGTTCATATCCATGACCATGGCCGCGGCTATCGGGACCTGCGCCCCCATCATCCTGAACACGCTCAAAATCGACCCTGCCGTGGCCACCGGGCCCTTTGTGACCAGCGCTGTCGACAGTCTCGGGATCCTTGTGTACCTCGGCATGGCCACACTCCTCCTGGTCTGATGCTCTATGGGGTCCCTCCTCGAAACGGAGGCGGTGGTCCTGTCCTTTACCGAAGTGGGGGAAGAGGACCGGATTGTCACTCTCCTTACAAGGGAAGCCGGGCTGGTCCGGGCGGGGGTCAGTGGGGCGCGCTCCCTGAAAAAAGGGCTCACGGCGTCCATCGATCTCTTTTCCAGGATCATCGCCGAACTCTCCATACCGGGGAAAGCTGGAAAACTGATACGGATCAGGAATGCCAGGGTCATCAACCCGTACCTCGGGATCCGTTCTCACTATCCCGCGACCTGCGCCTCCTCCTACCTTGCGGAGCTGTTTTCGAGAAGCCTCGCGGAGATGGATCCCGTACCCGGAACCTACGGGGCCCTCGTGGATTCCTTTTCCGCCCTCGCAGCTGGGGAGGGGCTTTTCAGAACGGTTCTTGTTTCCGAACTGCTCCTCCTCCGGGAGCAGGGGCTTCTCCCCGAACTGAACCTCTGCCTGTCGTGCGGTGAGCCGGTTAACGCGGGGGTCCTCTGTCCCGGGATGGGGGGGGTTCTCCATGAGCTGTGCGCCGGTGGATCCGAGGGTTTTCCCTTGACGGGGG
>CBFDCL010000009.1:0-38944 GCA_965603295.1 uncultured bacterium
GCGGTGACGAACCTCCTTAACCCGGGGGACCGGGCCGTCTGCGTTGTGGGCGGCAAGTTCGGGGAGAGATGGTCTCAGCTCGTTTCCAGATTCGGCAGTGTCCCGGTCAATATCGAGGTGCCCTGGGGAAAGGCCGTGGAGCCGGAGAGGGTGGCTCGTGCCCTTGAATCTGATCCTTCCATCAAGGCGGTCTTCCTCCAGGCCAGCGAGACTTCCACCGGTGTCGCTCACCCCGTACAGGACGTGGCCCGGATCGTCTCCGGGTACGAAAACACGGTCATCGTTGTGGATGCCATCAGTGCCATTGGGGTCATGAACCTTCCGGTGGACGAGTGGGGACTGGATGTCGTCGTTGGCGGCTCCCAGAAAGCCTGGGGACTTCCTCCCGGCCTCGCCTTCGCTTCGGTGAGTCAGAAAGCCTGGAAGCTGGTGGAAACCTGCACCCGTGGGCGCTTCTACTTCGACTGGGAAAAGGAAAAAAAGAGTATCGGTAAAAATACAACGGCCTACACCCCTTCCGTTTCCCTGATCCTTGGCCTCAGGCACGTGCTGGGCAATATCCGGGAGGAGGGCCTTGATTCCCTTTTCGTTCGGGCGGCCCTTTATGCGGAGGTTTTCCGTGCGGCCATGAAGGCCCTGGGGCTCAGCCTTTTCGCCCCGGATTCCCCCTCCGATTCCATCACGGCTGTGTGCGCTCCCGACGGCACGAGCGCCCAGACCATCGTCGGGCATCTGAGCACGAAATACGGTATTACCATCGCTGGCGGCCAGGACCACATCAAAGAGAAGGTTTTCCGGGTTTCCCACATGGGTTATCTCGATGCCCTTGATATGGTCACCGCCGTGGCGGCCGTGGAGATGACCCTTAAAGACCTTGGCTGCCAGGTGGACCTGGGCGCCGGTGTCAGAGCGGCTCAGGAGATCCTGACGGGATTTCAAGGCTAACTGGAACGAAAACCGGCGCAGGTCCGCTTGATGTTGCGGGCCTGCGCCCCGTTGCGCCTGCGGGATTGTTCCCCGAGGCGAAGAGGTTGCGGATTGTCCGGTGAGAAAAACAGCACCCTGATGCTTCCCACGGGAGTATTCGAAATGACTCCGGGGAAAGCGGCTTTTATCCGCCGGATAGAGGACATCCTCCTGGATATCTTTGCACACTGGGGATATCAGGAGGTTCGGACTCCCGCCATGGAATACATGGAGGCCATGTCCCTTGGCCTTGATCCTGATGAATTGGACATGGCTTTTAAACTGGTGGACCGTTCTTCCGGAAGGATGATGGTGCTTCGCTCCGATGTCACCCCTCAGGTGGCTCGAATGACTGCCGGCGCCATGGCCGGCGTGCCCCTTCCCCTTCGTCTTTGTTACGTAGCCGATGTTTACAGGTACCCCTCCGATCCGAGTCACCCAGGGCGTGAACTGATCCAGGCGGGTGTGGAACTGGTGGGCCTTGAGGATCCTCAGGCGGATGCCGAGGCCATCGCTCTGGCGGTCAGGGGACTGGAAAAAACGGGCCTGAGACAGGTCAGGATGAGTGTGGGGCAGGTCGGATTTGCTGGCGGTCTCTTCAAGGAGGCGGGACTGGACCGGAAGACCGAGGATTCCATCGTCCGGGTGGCTGTCCTCAAGGACCGGAGCGGTATGGAACGGATCCTTGATCGGGCGGGTGTCAGAAAAGATATCCGGGAAGCGGTTCTATCCCTTACCGGGTTGTCGGGAGGCATGGAAGTTCTGGATCAGGCCGAGCAGACCGTTATGTGCGATGAGTGCGGTGCTGCCCTTGAAAACCTGCGGGAGGTCCTGGATCTTGCGAAGTTATATGGTGTCAGAGACCAACAGCTCCTGGTGGATCTGGGGGAACTGGCCGCCTTCCGGTACCACACCGGCGTGGTTTTCACCGGCTACGTTGAGGGGCCCGGCAGGGCCGTTCTCAAGGGAGGCCGTTACGACGGTCTTGTGGAAAAATTCGGGCGAACTGCCCCGGCCACAGGGTTCGCCATCGACATCCTCGACATCGTCGATACGCTTTCGGGGATCATTTCAATAGAGCCAGCCGTCGATTATCTCCTTCTCAACCGGACCGGGGAAAAAGGGGAGGGGCTGCGTCTGGCAGTTAAGTTGAGGGAAAAGGGCCTTAAGGTGCTTTGCCTCATCAGGGATATCCCTGACAGGGAGCTCGAGGCCTTCGTCCAGGCCCACCGGATCGGGAAAACGCTGGTTATTGACAGCGAGGGCTTGTGGGTCCTTCATGGGGACACGGGAAGGAAACAACGGTGTACCTTGGAGGAGCTGTAGGAAGAATATAATTGAGGATTGGGAAGAAAGAGTTTGAAAGTTTGAGAGTTTGAAGGTTTGAAGTTGTGGTTCAGGAGCCAGGAGCCATCCACCTTCGCAAGTTCTAGAGATAACATGATGCTACGGTGAACAGGGCAGCCAGGAGAGGGTCCCGACTGGGCGACTGAGCGACGGGATGGCTGGGCGAAAAAATCCCCAGGGTCTGTCCACCAAAGAGTGCAGAATAGAAATGAAAGTTACCTGTTTGAAATTGGAGCTGGATTTACCAACGTTGAACTTTGAACGTGGTTTTTCATGGGGCCTGGATCTTTTTGAAATTTGAAATTCCTGTCCGCCGAAGCTATCAGCGAAGGCGGATGAAATCTGAAATTTGATTTTTTCCGGATTCCGGAGGTCGTGGATGTCTGATGTTGTTATCGTGGGAGCCCAGTGGGGCGATGAGGGCAAGGGGAAGATCGTCGATGTCTACACGGAGCGGGCCCAGATCGTGGCCCGCTTCCAGGGCGGCCACAACGCGGGTCACACGGTTGTTGTGGGGGAGGAGACGTTCATCCTCCACCTGATCCCCTCCGGGATCCTCCACGAGGGAAAAACGTGCGTCATCGGCAACGGTGTCGTCGTGTCTCCCGAGGCGCTGGTAAAGGAGATGGATTCCCTGGCCCGGAGGGATATTGCCGTGGAGGGGCGGCTGTTTGTCAGTGATCGGTCCCATGTCATCATGCCCTACCACGTGGCCCTCGATATCGCCCGGGAAGGTAAAAGCGCCGGGAAAGCCATCGGGACGACGGGTCGGGGAATCGGCCCGGCCTACGAGGACAAAGCGGCGAGGTCTGGCATCCGCATCGGCGATCTGGAAAACCCCCCTGTTTTCCGGGAAAGGCTTTCCGATGCCCTGGATTTCAAGAATTTTGTCCTGCGTGAATATTTCGGTGCCGACGGTTTTGACGAAGAGGAGGTGTACGAATCCACACTGGCTCTGGCCGACCGGTTCCTCCCTTTCATCATCGACACGGGGGATCTTCTGCAAAAAGCCATCGCTTCAGGGAGAAACATCCTTTTTGAAGGAGCCCAGGGGAGTCACCTGGATGTGGACCACGGCACTTATCCCTACGTCACCTCCTCATCCACCGTGGCAGGGGGCGCGTGCGCGGGTACGGGCATCGGCCCGAAATCCATCGACACGGTGGTGGGCATCTCGAAGGCCTACACGACCCGGGTGGGGAGCGGTCCGTTTCCAACGGAGCTTGCCGATGAGATGGGGGAGCGGATCCGGGAAGAAGGAGGGGAATACGGCGCGACCACAGGACGGCCTCGACGCTGCGGCTGGTTCGATGCGGTGGTCGTGCGCCAGAGTGCCCGCTTAAACGGGATGACCGGTCTTGTCATTACCAAACTCGACGTTTTAGACGGGATCGACCCTATCAGGATCTGCGTGAGCTACACCTGCGGGGAGAACAGGTATGATGTGCTCCCCTCCGGTCTGCAGGAGTTAGAAAAATGCCGTCCGGTTTACGAGGAACATCCGGGGTGGTCTACTCCCACCGCCGGCTGCAGGGATTGGGAACGTCTCCCAAAGGAGGCGAAATCCTATATCGGGAGGATAGAGGAGCTTACGGGGGTTCGGGTAACCCTCGTCTCCACCGGTCAGGAGAGATCAGAGTACATTGAACTGTTTGACCCGTTTGACCGTTGAACTATTTTCTGACTGTTTCCAGGAGGGGTTTTCCCATCCACTGTTGACAAGAGGGCCGGAATTTATTAGAAGAATCCCCCGGGATTCTGTATAAGAGAACCATTGGTGCGGTTACATGCTCGTTGCGGAGGGTTGGGTCCGGGCGGGCTTATCAGGAAATGGAATTCTCTGAGCCCGTAGCTCAGTCCGGTAGAGCAGCGGACTTTTAATCCGTCGGTCGAAGGTTCGAATCCTTCCGGGCTCACCATGATTTTTCCTTTGCACATAGGAAAAATCATGGTCTGGTGTCTAGTCTCTGGTTTCTGGATACTTGAACAAGACACTAGAAACCAGAAACAAGAAACTTGAAACTGTTATATTAGTCCCCGTCGTCTAGCCTGGCCCAGGACACCGGCCTTTCACGCCGGCGACACGGGTTCAAATCCCGTCGGGGACGCCATTTATATAAAGCCTCGGAAGTTGATTCCGAGGCTTTTTCCATTATAGGGGGACACGGGGGGAAGACCTTTATTTCCTGTTGCCTCGCCTCCGCTCGTATTACCGGGTCTTCGTTTTCACTGCCTTCCCGGTGTCGGAGGTCGGCGTCTTCGTGGCCCGGGTGATCTGCGTGGTGAACCCCGCCTCTAATTCCGGAACCACGTTCTTCCACAGGCGTATTCAAGGCCCGGAAGAATCAAAATTTCCCCTTTCTTCCTTGACAATGGGTAAACAGGACAATAATATCCATATATAGGAGTCTTTCCCAAATACGGGAAAAAATCCAGGTTCCTGAAGAAGAGCGATTCAAAATACCACTTGCTGGTGCAAAAGGGCGCTCATGAACCCCCTGCAAAAGGTTTTTTTAATTATTGAAGAGGTTGTTTCCCGGCAGGATCGTGGGGTGGCCTATTCGGAAATTGTGGGGGCCCTGGATTTACCCAAGTCCACCGTGCATCGGATTCTGAAAGATCTGACGGAGTTGGGATATCTGACCTTCAATCCCGAATCCAGGAGGTATTTCGGGAGTTTACGCTTGGCCGCCCTGGGTGCCGAAGTGATGTCCCATTTCCAGTTGCGGGAACACGTTCGGCCCCATCTCCTCCAGATGCACAGGGAAACCGATCATACCACCAACCTCGGGGTCCTCGATAGGGACATGGGCATCTTCGTGGACAAGATCGAATCCAGGGACTTCGGCATTAAGCTGTTTTCCGAGATCGGCAAGACCTTTCCCCTGCACTGCACCGGGATGGGGAAGGCGCTGCTGGCACTTTCCTCCGTCGAAACAATATCCCGGATATTGGCCTCTCCCCTTCCAGCCATGACGGAAAAGACCATAACGGATCCGGAAGTGTTTTTGCGGGAACTGGCCCTGATCCGGGATCGGGGGTACGCCCTGGATAATGAGGAGATCACCCGCGGCATCATGTGCGTTGCCGCGCCGGTTTTCGGCATAAATGGGAAGGTGACCTGCGCCATCAGCCTTACTTTCCCGGCGTACATCAACGCGGACCGCGGCATCGAGCCTGAGATTTCTGCTGTGAAAAAGTTCTCCTCCCTGATCTCCAGATCCCTTGGACATGGAACCCCCCTGGGGGAAGGGGAAAGTGCTCATGGATAATAGCAGGGCGCTATTTAAAGAGTTGGGCATTATCCCCGTAGTGGCGGTTGAGCAGGTTCGGGATGCGTCCCCTCTGGCGGACGCGCTGATCGAGGGTGGACTCCCCTGTGCGGAGGTAACCTTTCGGACTCAGGCCGCTGCCCACGTTATGCGTATTATGTCTCAAAGAGGCGATATTCACGTTGGGGCTGGAACGGTTGTGACCATAGAGCAGGTAAAGGCGGCTCTGGACGCCGGCGCCCGCTTCATGGTTTCGCCGGGTTTCAACCCGAAGGTGGTGGACTATTGCCTGCAGAACGACATAGCCATCACTCCCGGTATCTGCACCCCGTCGGACATAGAATCGGCCCTGGATCGCGGCCTAGATGTGCTCAAATTTTTTCCCGCCGAAGCCTTTGGCGGGTTGGAAACACTCCAAGCCCTCAGCGGGCCGTTTCCCGGAGTCAGATTTATCCCTACCGGCGGAATCAACCCCCGGAACCTACCGGAATACCTGGCATTTCCCAAGGTGTTGGCGTGCGGGGGAACGTGGATCGCGAGGTCGGCCAGCATCTCGGCCGGCAGGTTTGATGAGATATTAAAAAACGTCCGGGAGGCGGTGGAAATCGTCGCCCGATGCAGGATCTCCGAAATGTAAAGCAGGGGCCTTCGAGCCGTCCGCCTGTCACCGCCGGCGAACGATGCCCCATGGATCGATCACGGTTTTTGTCCACCCGGGAAGGAGGAACCCGGAATCAGTGTAATGGATATCAAACCTGGGAATATATGCCGTTATGACCTGGTTTCCCTGGGTGAGGTCATGCTGCGCTTGGACCCCGGGGAGGGTCGCATTCATACGGCCCGGCAGTTCCGGGTGTGGGAAGGGGGCGGGGAGTACAACGTTGCACGCGGATTGCGCCGGTGTTTCGGTCTCGATACCGCGGTGGTAACGGCCCTGGCCGACAACGCGGTGGGCCGGCTGGTGGAGGATTTCATCCTCCAGGGAGGTGTGGATCCTTCCCATATCAGGTGGGTTCCCTATGACGGCATCGGGCGAACCGTCCGGAACGGATTGAATTTCACCGAGCGCGGCTTCGGCGTTCGGGGAGCCCGGGGTGTCTCGGATCGTGGTCATACGGCTGCGTCACAGCTGAAAAAGGGGGACATCGATTGGGAGAAACTTTTTAATGGCCAGGGAGTGCGTTGGTTCCATACAGGGGGTGTTTTTGCCGGTCTTTCGAACAGTACCCCAGGGGTGATCGAGGAGGCCATGATCGCAGCCCGGAAAAGCGGGATGATTGTTTCTTACGACCTTAACTACCGGCCATCGCTGTGGGCAGATATCGGGGGCAAAGCAAAAGCACAGGAGGTTAACAGGCGGCTGGCCCCGTACGTGGATGTCATGCTCGGCAATGAGGAGGATTTTACCGCATGCCTCGGATTTCAGGTCGAGGGTGTGGACGAAAACCTGTCTCTCCTCAAGGTGGAAAGTTTCAAAAAGATGATCGCCCAGGTGACCATGTCCTATCCAAACCTGCAGGTGGTCGCAACCACGATCCGAACCGTGAAAACGGCAACCCTCAACGATTGGGGGGCCGTGTGTTGGGTCGATGGGGAGTTTCACGAAGCGCCGATGAGAGAAAATCTGGAGATACTGGATCGGGTCGGGGGCGGAGACAGTTTTGCTTCCGGTCTCATTTACGGTTTTCTGACCACCAGTCATCCGCAGACGGCGGTGGAATACGGCTCGGCCCACGGTGCCCTGGCCATGACCACCCCGGGGGACACCTCCATGGCAACCCGCCGGGAAGTGGAAAAACTCATGACCGGGGGCAGCGCGCGGGTGGTCCGGTAACCGGATAATCAAGGGGTGACGAGCAGCCCGCGGGAGAATAGGAATGATACTGGAAAAGTTCAGCTTAAAAGGGAAATGCGGTTTGGTGACCGGAGCCGGGACCGGTATCGGGAAGGGGATGGCCAGGGGGTTGGCCGAGGCGGGCGCGAAAGTGGCTCTTTGCGGCCTTCACCTGGAACCCCTTGAAACCGCCGCCACCGAAATGACGGCATCCGGTCTCGATGCGGTTCCTTTTTATGTGGATATGGCTCAGCCGGAAAGCATCTCGGGCCTGGTGGACGGTGTTCTGGCCGAGTTCGGCAGGATCGATTTCCTGTTTAACAACGCCGGTATCATCCATCGTGCCTCTTCAGAGGATTTTCCTCTGGAGGATTGGGAGGAGATGATCAAGGTCAACCTGACCGGTCCGTTTCTGCTTTCCCAGGCGGTTGCAAGGCACATGATTGAAAAAGGGATCGAAGGCTCCATCGTCAATACGTCCTCTCTCATTGCCGTGTTCGGAGGTGTCACTGTGCCCGCTTATGCCGCGACAAAGGGCGGGCTAACCCAGCTGACAAAAGCCATGTGCAACGATCTGGCAAAACACGGCATTCGGGTCAACGCCATCGGACCAGGTTGGGTGAAAACGGCGATGACCGGAGCCCTTCAGGAGAACCCGGAGCGGTTCCAGGCCATTTCGTCCCGCATCCCCCTGGGTCGGTGGGCCGAACCCGGAGACCTGGCCGGTCTGGCCGTTTTCCTGGCATCAGAGGCATCGTCATATATTACCGGTCAGGTCATTTTTATCGATGGCGGCTACCTGGCTATGTAGGGCCCTGACCACCGGTGGTTTTCGAACGCGCGAAAAAGGAGAAGATAATGGATATTCGGCAACCTGCCAACCCGAGGGATTTCGAATCTTACACAACTCAGCGCACGAGGGATGAGTTCCTCGTGCAAAACCTGTTTTCCCCAGGATCCGTTAACCTGACTTACAGCTATTTTGACCGAATGATTGTCGGGGGGGTCTGCCCGGATAAGCCTCTGCCCCTCGAGGGAGGCAAAGAACTGGGCACGGAGTTTTTCCTCCAGCGCAGGGAAATGGGGGTGATCAACGTCGGTCCGGCGGGGTCGGTTCAGGTTGACGGTGAGGTTTTCGAACTGGTCAAGGATGATGGGTTGTACCTGGGCCAGGGCACAAAGGAAGTGATCTTCTCCAGCCGGAATCCGTCCGAACCGGCTCACTTTTATATCCTCAGCGGGCCGGCTCACATGTCGTACCCGACGCGGAAGATCACATTGAAGGAAGCGGATTCGGTTCGTCTCGGGACCCCGGAACAGTGCAACGTGCGTGTGCTGAGTAAATACATTCATCCTGACGGGGTGCAAAGCGCCAACCTGGTCATGGGAGTGACAGTGGTGGAACCCGGCAGCGTCTGGAACAGCTTGCCTCCTTGCCATACTCATGCCCGCCGGATGGAGGTCTACTTCTATTATGATCTGAAGCCGGACGCCGTCCTGTTTCATATGATGGGGGAGCCGGAGTGTACCCGGCACATCGTGATGCGCAACGAGGAAGCTGTGATCTCACCGAGCTGGTCCCTTCACGCGGGAGTTGCCACGTCGGACTACCATTTTATCTGGGGAATGGTGGGGGATAACCAGGCGTTCGGCGACATGGACGTGATCGGAGTCGACCAGCTCAGGTAAGAAAGGGGAAAGCATAATGGATGCTCTCTCACAAAGTGGCACTTGGAAGGGAAAGGAGAAATTGTCATGAAAAGAAATGTGATAGTTGGGCTTTTTGCTTTGGCGGTGCTGGCCTTTATGCTTTCGCCCGGTCAGTCCCAGGCGGCGGACACATACCAGTTTAAATATTCCAATTCACAGACCGATACCCATCCCAGATCTGTTTCCATGTACTACTTCAAGGACCTGGTGGAGGAGGCTTCGGGCGGCAGGATCAAGGTCGAACTCTACACCTCTGGTGTCCTGGGAAAGGAAGCGGAGGTCCTGGACATGGTCAAAACCGGAGCCCTTCAGGGCTGCCGGGGCGGCCTGTTTGAGCGGGCCAACAAGATGTTCCTGCTCTATACGTTGCCTTTCTCCTTTGAAAACACCGACCAGGTGCTCAAACTCATGCGCGGCGATTTCGGAAAGAAGGTCAACGAAGGGGCCATGAAAAACGGCTTCTATATCCCGGCATGCGGTGTGGCCGGCGGCTTCCGTAACATCACCAATAACTTAAGACCCATCACCAAACCCGAAGACCTCAAGGGCCTGAAGATGCGCACTCCGCCCATCGATATGACCATCAAGACTTTCAAGGCCCTGGGAGCCAACCCCCAGATGGTAGCGTACACCGAAACCTACATGGCCTTGAAATCCAACGTTGTGGATGGCCAGGAAAACCCGTTCTCCAACACCGTGGATATGAAGTTCTACGAAGCCCAGAAGTACCTTTCAGTCGTGAACTGGCAGATTCACCCGGACCCCTTCTACGTGAATCCGGCCTGGTATAAAAAACTTCCCGATGATCTGAAAAATATCTTTGACGCATCGGCTAAAGCGGCCATGAAGTTCAGCGATACCATCTGGCTCAATTCCGAGAACAATTATTTTAACCTCCTGAAAAGCAAACTGAAGACCAACACCCTTTCCGCCCAGGACACCTCCCGGTTTGCCCAGGCGGCCAAACCCGTCTGGCAGAAGTATGTGGACGACAAGTTCTTCACATGGGACGATATTAATTCGGCCCAGAAGATTGCCAAGGGTAAATAATCGATCTTCGGGCGCCCTCCCGCCGGTCACCGGCGGAGGGCGCCCCCACTCCTGGAAAACCGGGTCCACAGTAGCGGCTTGCAAACAGACAGGCTCATGCCGGTTTCTCGGGGCCTTCCGGGGCCGAAAACTGAAAAGGTGACTTTGGATATGCTCAAGAAGACCGAACAGGTTCTTATACATGTTCTTGACGGGGCCATCGCTTTCTTTTTCGCTGTCATTGTACTGATCACCATTTTGCAGGTGGTTCTGCGCTACGGGTTCAATGCGGGGGTTCTGGGAGCCGGCGAAGCGATGGAAGGACTTTTTATTTACACCACCGCCATCGGAGCGGCGGCGGCGGTTCGCCGGAGGCAGCATATCAGCATCAACTGCGCAGTAATGATGCTGCCGATTCCCTTGCGAAGGGCCGTGGATGTTCTCATGCATCTGCTGGTGGCTTTCCTCAACGGCGTGATGATCTACTACAGCCTCGCCTGGATCGGTACCGTCGGAAGCAATGAATCCCCTGTCATGCGGATCCCCGAGTGGACCATGCAGATAAGCATCCCGATAGGATGCAGCCTGGTGATCTTTTACTGCCTGGTGAATATCCTCCTGACCATGAGCGGCCAATGGCCTGCAGAGGAGGATCAGACGTGCTGATTCTTCTTGGCAGTCTCCTCGTATTCCTGCTGCTGGGCGTCCCTATCGCCTATTCCCTCGGCCTGTCCGGGCTGGCCTATTTTACCTTTGTGCACCCGGAACTTCTGTCTATCCTTCCTGCCAGGCTATATGCCGGCATGAATTCTTACGCCATGATCGCCATGCCGCTGTTCGTTTTCATGGGTTTGTTGATGAACTCCGGTGGGATTACCTCGCGCCTGATCGATTTCAGTCAACTTTTCGTCGGGCGTTTTCGCGGCGGTCTGGGCCTGATGAACGTTATTGCCAGTATGATTTTCGGCGGCATCTCCGGATCTTCCGTGTCCGATACAGCTTCCGTTGGCGCCGTACTGATCCCGGAGATGACCAAAAAGGGGTATACCCCCGAATTTTCAAGCGGCATTACCGTTGCCTCATCCACAATGGGCATGATCATCCCGCCAAGCGTTCCGATGGTCATCTACGCCTATATCTCCGAGGAAAGCGTTGGGAGGCTTTTCCTTGGCGGATTAATCCCCGGTGTTATGATCGGCGTGTTGATGCTGGCGATCACCCTCGGCGTGTCCTATTACAAGAAATTTCCCAAGGAAGCGCGGCAATATGGGGGCGTGGAGAAGTTCATCCTGGCGATCAAAGCGGTTCCAGCCCTCTTCATGCCCGTATTCGTTGTGGGGGTCGTGGTTCTCGGGCTGGCCACGGCAACGGAATCAGCTGGGCTGGGCGTTCTGTACGCCTTCGTCATCGGGCTGGTGGTAATCCGGGAACTGGAGTTAAAGGTTGTTCCTCGACTGCTGCGCAGTGCGATTCAAACAAGCGCAACGGTCATGATCATTATCGCTCTTTCCAAGCTTTACGTCTGGATCCTTGCGTTAGAACGCATCCCCCAGACCCTGGCTGCGTTTGTAACCGGACTGGAACTCCCGGTGTATTTCATCCTGCTGGTGGTCCTCATTATCATTTTGCTCGTGGGTACCTTCGTGGACGTGAGCCCCGCCATATTGCTGCTCACGCCGGTTTTCCTCCCGGCTATGAAAATGTTGGGGATTGACGGGATCCAGTTCGGTGTCATCCTGATATCGGGTCTTGCCATGGGGTTGGTTACCCCCCCCGTGGGTATGTGCCTCAATGTGTGTTCGGCGATCTCCAAGCTTCAGATCGGGACCATCTTCCGGGCCGCAGTGCCGTTCCTGCTTGCCAATCTCATTACCCTGATCATGATCACTTTTATCCCCGCTCTGAGTCTCTGGCTGCCGTCCCTGCTGATGGACTAGGAAGGCGAGTGACGGAAGGGTTGTGCTCGGTGGCGATCACCGCCATGACAGCAACACAGTGGTGAAAAAGTCTGGTGGTAAAAGAAAAGGTCGTGAAATCCACTGAACCTTAATTGATCCAGGTCAAGGAACCGGTCTTTTCATGGGTGTACTCTTACCGGACAGGGAAAATGTGTTTCCTGGGCGGTATTATCATTCTCGAGGAGGGCAGGCCCGCTTACCCGGATATCCTGACTTTCTACGATGCGACGACACCTATCGAACAGACTCTTTTTGGCATGTTCCTGGAGCATCGCAATCGCGCTTTCCAGGGAGCCTTCCACATGAATCCGGACTATTTTACCTGGTACGGACTGGCAGAACTGAAAATGGATCTCGAGGAAATCAAGGGCGAAGCACAGAGGATGATCACGGAAGCCGGCCGAGCACAGTAATCTGTTTGCTGGTGGATCCAGACTTTGTGAAAGGGCCCTTTTCAGGGCCCTTTCACATGTCATCAGTTCTGCCATTGATAGCGGAATTTTTGTTTTTGGACAAAAGTGAACAATTTCCTGTATCCTTTCTTATTAGAGTCTCCCTTCAGGTATGAACATCACAACTTTTCCGGAGGTTGCCGCTTGACCGTCGTTTGCAGGCCTGTGCATCCTGCTATTTTTCTTGTTTTAACGGTCGGTTTCCTTCTGTCCGCACCTCCCTTGTTCGCAATCGAGGGATATTCCGAACTCACGGGGGAGGAGTGTTCCGTCTGCCACCTCTCGGAATCCGGAGGAAGTCTTACGGCGGCAGGGGAAGCTTACGCGGAGGATGCCCAGAACTGGTCACCCCCGTCAGAAAGGGTGAAAAAGAGCAGCCCAGCTTACCGCATTTTCCGCATTCTTGTCCTTTATTTGCACATTTTTTTCGGGATCGTTTGGGTGGGGACCATCCTTTATGTCCACCTGGTTTTGAAACCCCAGTATGCGTTGGGTGGATTGCCGAAATCGGAGCTCCGGCTTGCGTGGTTATCCATGCCGATCATCGCTGTAACCGGCATCCTGCTCACCCTTTATCGATTGAAAACGGTTCCAGGAGTTTTTGATACGGTTTTCGGAAAGCTTCTTTTCGGGAAGATAATCATTTTCAGCCTCATGATGTGCTCGGCTACCTTCGTGACGCTATTCATCGGCCCCCGTTTAAGAAAGATGGCCGAGGCGCTTGCCCGGGGGGACAGAGAGGAGGGGAAATTTGAGTACACACCTGACGATCTGAGAGGATTCAACGGCGAGGGCGGACAGAAATCTCTCGTAGCGGTTAATGGCGAAATTTGGGACTTTTCTTCCAGCCGTATGTGGAAGAACGGTTTACACGCTGGGCGGCACAAGGCAGGCCGGGATATGACCGGTTACCTGGAACAGGCTCCTCATGGGTTGGACGTACTCAAAGGTTTTGAAAAGGTTGGCAGGTTACTCCCCGAAGCTCGCACCTCGATGGTTGTCCGGATTTTCACAATCAACGCCCATTTTAACCTGACAGGCGTTTTCCTGATCATCCTTATCCTTGCTCTCTGGAGATGGTAGCGGTGGGAAAAAACCAGATCCGGGTGGCGGTACCCTGTCGAAGTTCCCCGTTTTCACTGCTCTGGTCCGGATCTCATCCCTGAAATTCGGTACAACAATCCCGCGGGGCACCTTTTCCCGTTGACAAACGTGTTTTAATCATATAAACAGAATATTATAAATATATAATAATTTATATGTGCAGCCCATTTTCCGATTGCCCCTGGAGGAGCATGTGATCGAAACAATAAAAAAACTCTTTGGCTCAGGCCCTAAAAGGCCAACAGAACTACTTTCAAGAAACGATTATTGCTGGTGCGGGAGCGGTGAAAAATACAAGCGCTGCCACATGGAGAAAGATCTCGAGCAGGATCGCAGGAAAGCTGCCGCGTGCAGGGGCTATTCGTGAGGCTAGCCTGTTCCCGCTGGAGGCGGGAAAAAGCAGTCCAAAGTCCAAAGTCCAATGTCCAAAGGCCAAAGAAAACTGTGGTGATTAAATGACTGGTGACTGGTAATTTGGAAAACAGATCACGAATCACTAATCACCGCATTATCGCAACTTCAAACATCAAACAAAAAAGAAAGGTCCAACGTCGAACGTCCAACGTCCAACGTGTTTTTCCGCAACTTCAAACCCCAAACTCTCAAACTCTCAAACTCTCAAACTTCTATTTCTCCCCATTATATCCGTAGCACATGATCACCGAGACCAGGGTCCCATCGGGATCGGCGGAATCCGTCAGCGTTTCCCAGTGGTGGAAACGGGCCTCGAGAAACGCCCGTTCCCCGGCGGCAGAGTTGTACGTCACAAATACGGCGTTGTGTCCGATATGGAGGGAAGGATCGAACCAGTAGGTGTGGTTCCGGCCGTGGGCGCTGCCCCCTCCGAGGACCGTTACTTCGGGGTTTCCCGGGGTGTAGAACGCTACGAGGGATGACAGGGCATAGGATCGGGAAAAGATGAATTGTTTCGTTCCCTCCGGGAGGGTCTCGAGGGCCGTGGTGACGAGGGCCCCGATCTGTCCCGTAGAAGCGGTGTATTTCCGCACCTGTGCGCTGTTTATCTTGTCCGGTCTTAAAGGATATTGCCAGTGGGGAGGCAGGAGGGCCGGGATAAGGGGAAGGATGAAGATAAGGGCTGTAACAGCCCAGGCGGTGCCGATACAGAGGTAATAACGTCCCTTTCCCCGGCCCGACTCCCACAAATGGGCCCCCAGGGCTACGGCGAGAAAGGGGACTCCAACCCCCGGCCAGTGAAGACCGATTTTGGTTACAAAGCTGAGGAGGAAAAACCCTCCCAGGGGGATAGCCGCGAGGAAAGCAGGGAGTTCCCAGGGCGACCGATTTAATCCCCGGGAGAAAAGGAGGAAACGTGCGAGAAGGGGTACGCCGAGAATAAGAACCACCGGGCTCAGGGCCAGGGCTTGGCCAACGGCATAGTCGGCCACATGGAGGATCCCAAAGGCCGGCGGCTCATGCCGTGAGGCAAAGTTGAAAGCAAAGGTGCTCCAGGCGTGGGTTGCGTTCCAGACGATCACGGGTATCAGGCCGAGAAGGGTGATGACCATGGCGATGTAGGGACCGGGGGTTCTGAGATGCTTTCTTGCTTCGGAAAATACGGCCAGGTATAGGGCGCAGGCGGCAATAAGCGGTGCTCCGAGGAATTTGCTGGAAAGGAGAACGGCGAAGCAGGCACCTGTGACCCCCCACGCGACCGGACTGTCCGATTCCAGAGCCCTGAAGAAAAGATAGCCTCCCAGGGTTCCGGCCGCAAGGAGGGGTGTATCGGTACTGTAAAGAACTCCGAAGACCCCGATAAGGGGAAGCCCCATCGTCAGGATGCCGGTCAGGGAGGCCGCCCGGAACGATCCGGTGATATGAAAGGTAAACCGGTTGACGATGATGACGACCAACGTCCCGGCAAGAACGGCCGGAAGGCGCACGGCGGCAACCGTGTCCCCCAGGAGGCTGCGTGTCAGCCAGAGGATCCACCCGGCCATGGGGGGGTGGTCGTAATATCCAAGGGCCGGATGCCGGGCCCATTCCCAGAAGTAAGCTTCGTCTCCGGTGAGAGGCAGCTTCAGGGCGTAAAAGAAACGGAAAAGGGTTGTTACCGCCAGTAAGGACCAGAAGAGGAGAGGAAGGAGGGATCTTCCGGGGATCTCGTCCCTGTCCTCAGGAAGGTAAATGGGGAAGTTGAGCGGCTGGGTCATGGGATTATACTATCGGGAAAACAAGGAACAGGGAATAGGTTAGAAAGCTGATTTAAGATTCAAAATTCAAGATTCAAAATTTACCGGTGATTCGTGAATTGTGATTGGTGATTAGTAAGGTCATCATCTTTAAAAAAGTGGGATTTTCCCCGATCACGATAGACAAGTCACCAGGCTTCCCGGGATTCTGGGGTCCAATCCCGCAACTTCAAACTTTCAAACCCTCAAACCCTCAAACTCTCAAACTCCAACGGTTCCCCTACTTTCTGTCGAAAAACGGGTTCTTCCCCGTTGCTGAAAGGGGGATTCCGTGGGCGATCCTAACCCCGGGAGGGAAAAAACCCGATTCAACGGCGGCTTTTCCTGCTGAAAACATGATCCTGTTGTCTATATGGCGGTGGGCGGCCAGAGCCGCCGCGGAACCCAGGGCGATGCCCAGATCACCGGAGGAAAAAGCGCATGGGATAGTGCCCGCATCACGGTTTTCTTGGCAATCGGGGAGCCCGCAGTATCCGCAGTGGGGGACCTCCAACGGGGTGGTTTCCGTCCCGATGAGGAGAAGAACCGGGGCCGAAAGAAGGTTTTCCGAATCCCTCAGGAAAAAGGGGATGTTCTCTCTCTCCCCGATCTTCTTCATTTTTTCGGCCAGCGCATCCTTTTCCTGTCCGGTGAGGATCAGGATGTGAAGCTGATCACGGCCCCGTCCTTTGGGAGCTGTCCTGGCCGCAAGGGCCATCTCTTTGGCCGTTTCGACAAGTTTATCCTCGTAGAATTCATTCCAATGGATGCGCATGGGAACCTCCCAGGTTCGGGGTCCAACGTCCAATGTCCAACGCCCAACGTGAGAAACTGTTCACGGGACGCAATTGATTCAAGTTTTGTCAAAAATTCAGGAAACAAAATCTAAGAAAAAAGAGCTCTTTAATTCAAACCGCAACTTCAAACCTCAAACTATCAAACTCTCAAACTTTTAACCGTTTTACCCCCCCAGCACTGCGATCCACAACGTATAGGTGACGATGGAAAAAACCGTGCTGAAGGTGACGGCGGCGGCTGCCAGATCCGGTTTACCTCCCATTTCCGATGCCATGATGTAGGTAACGGTGGCCGATGGGCTCGCCAGAAGGATCACCGCAGCTTCCGTCGGGGCCGGTGCGAGGCCCATGAAGCGGAAGATCAGAAATCCTGAAAAGGGCAGGAGGAAAAGTTTCATCAGGGTGGAAAACCCCACCAGCTGAAGACGGCGCGCCGGCGCAGTTTTCAAAGAGCCCCCGATGATGAAGAGAGCAAGGGGCAGGGCCATGTCCGCGACGATGTCGAAAGATCGCCCGATAAAATCAGGGACCGCTATGGCAGACGCGGAGAAGAAGAGACCGAATACCGTGGCAATAATGATCGGGTTCCCGATGAACCTTCCAGCGGACTTCATGTCCAGGGTTCGGTTCCCTCGAGCGGTGAAAGTAAAGATCCCGATGGCGACGATGTTCTGGAAAAGGATGAGAAACCCGGCCAGGACGCTCGCGCTTCCCCGTCCCTCGGGGCCCAGGGCATAGAAGACCACGGCAAGTCCGACATATCCCAGATTCCCATGAAAGGAACACTGGGTCAGCGTGGCGCCCCCCCCTTCGCTGGTACCGAGGGCCCTGGCCATCAGGAGGGCGAATCCGGCCACGATCCCGACAGCCAGAAAAGCTCCCCCTATCTGCATGGGGTCGAAACTCCGGGCGAAGGGACCCCGTGAGATCTCCCTGAACACCAGGAGGGGAATGGCGACGAAGTAGACCAGGCGGTTGGCTGAGGCGATGAACTGGTCCGGCAGGAACCCGAACCGCCGGGAAAAAAAGCCCAGGCCGATGACCAGAAAAACGGGGGATATGCTTTCCAGGATCGACAGCATGACTGGGGCGAATATAACCCATAGCCTTTTACACGGGCAAGGGCACACCGCGATCCGAAGGTCTTGACATTCGATGAATCCGACATAGATTTCCCTCACAAAGAAAAAAATCGAAAGGAGGAAAGTGAAGATGGCATTGGAACTCTATAGAAGAAGGCACCCGGAATATTGGAGGCCCATGTTCGGCCTCAGAGGTCTCCAGGAGGAGATGAACAGCATGTTCTCCGATCTCGCCCACGAGTCTTCCGCGGAAGGCCCATACGCGGTCACCCCCGCAGTGGATCTGATCGACGGCAAGGACAGTGTGCGTGTCAATGTGGAACTGCCCGGGATGAAGAAGGAAGATGTGGAGATCTCCCTTAAGGAAGATTTTCTCAGCATCCGTGGCGAAAAGAAGGAAGAGAAAGAGGAGAAGGACGAGAGCAGGTATTATGTGGAAAGATCCTACGGAGGCTTCTTCCGCACCATCTCTCTTCCCTCCAGGGTGAAGGCCGATCAGGTGAAGGCCACTTACCGGGACGGAGTTCTCAGAATTGATCTGCCCAAGGCGGAAGAGGACAAGGTCCGGCAGGTGGACGTCGAAGTCGAGTAAGACCCGTTAACCGATTGCCGGAAAGGGCCGCCGTTAGGCGGCCCTGTGTTTTTTAGAAGGTCTAACGTTGAACGTGTCTGCAAACTCTCAAACTCTCAAACTCTCAAACTCTCAAACTTTCAAACCCCATTCTCAATTCTCAATTCTGTTTCGTTTTGTTGCCCCTTTTGCCGGCAGTGCGATATGATGCCCGGCGCCGGATGGTCTTTCCCTTTGCCCGGCCATTTGCTTGACGACTTCAAAAAAACCAGGACCAGGAGGTTTGAAAGCGGTGCCCCCATCAAAAAGCCCGGGCGGGCAAGCGGATGACAGAATATCCCTTTACGCCCGGGAACTTATTGTGAACCAGATTGATGGTTCCGGCGGTAACGAGGTCTTTTTCGTGGGGCAGCTCGACGGAGAAAGTCTTGTCACCGAGGTCCGGACCCTCGCCAGGGGCAACGATGAAGCGGTTCCCGCCATGGTTTCCGAAGCCCAGGCTGGGGAAGTGGTCATCCATAACCATCCTGGAGGCGTTCTTGTCCCTTCCGGAGCGGATATCGAGGTGGCTTCCTGCCTGGGGACGGAAGGTGTTGGTTTTTACATCATCGACAACAGCTGCAGTCGGGTCTATGCCGTCGTTGAGCCTCGGCAGGCAAAAGAGCCTCCGGAACGTCTCGATCCCGGCGTGGTCTCGGACTTCTTTGTTCCGGGCGGGCCTCTCGCCGTGGCTCATTTGAACTACGAAGAACGCCCGGACCAGGGCCGCATGGCCGTCGACGTTGCCGGGATTCTGGATAAT
This sequence comes from uncultured bacterium, assembly GCA_965603295.1. Classification (GTDB taxonomy): domain Bacteria; phylum BMS3Abin14; class BMS3Abin14; order BMS3Abin14; family BMS3Abin14; genus JAFGWO01. Next base: position 19,114 of record CBFDCL010000009.1, read on the forward strand.
GGAGCCGTAGGCATTCTGGAAGCGGGAACAGGTACCGGAAAAAGCCTCGCTTACCTGGTCCCTGCGGTTTTATGGGCCCGGAAAGGGGGGAGAAGGGTCGTTGTCTCAACGAGGACGATCAACCTTCAGGAGCAGATCCTTTTCAAGGATCTGCCCATACTTGAGGAAGCCCTGGGGGGCCCGGTCAAGTCATCCCTCATTAAAGGCAGGGGTAATTACTGCTGCCTCCGAAAGAGGGATATGCTGGCCGGGGACAGCGGCGGTATCCTCCTTGACTTCGAAGACCTGAAGGAGGTCCAGACCCTTCTGGAATGGAGCCGAAACACCTCCGACGGGAGCCTTTCCGATCTCACTTTTGTTCCCGGCAGTGCAAACTGGTCCCTCTTCAGGGCCGAATCGGACTCCTGTATGCGGGCCAGATGTCCCCATTTCTCCAACTGTTTTTTTTACACGGCCCGCCTGGAAGCCGTCTCGGCGGACCTCCTCCTGGCCAACCATCACGTGATGTTTGCCGACCTGGCTCTCCGGGTGGAAGGCGGTGAGAGTGCCGCCATCATGCCCCGCTATGATGCGGTTATCCTCGATGAGGGCCACAATGTGGAGGACATCGCCGTATCCTATTTCGATGCGGGGCTGAGCCGCCAGGGGATCATGGGGCACCTTGGCCGCCTCGTGAGCCGCCGCAGTTTCGAACGGGGTCTTGTCCCTTTTCTGAGGCAGCGGATCACGACAATGCGCGGTCTGGGGGCCCGGCCCAAAGAGGAGATCCTGGGATTGGCCGGAAACCTCGATGAAGAGGTCCATCGGGTCCGGGAAAGGCTGGATGTGTTGTTCGATGAGATCGGGGAAGCTCTGGTTTCGTGGTTGGGCAACAATAAGACAGTTCCAGATTCCAGATTTCAAATTTCAGATGAAAATGCAGGATTAAATGGTTCCGGTGGGGTAAGCAGGGAAACGGGTGATCCTGGGGGGGAATTCCGCTGGAGGATTCCGCTCCACCGCAGGAACGAGTTCCAGTGGCCCGGGATCCAGGATCGGATGGAGGAGATGATTTCCCTGATCGGGAGGGCATTGATCCCGCTGCGGAAGGTCAACTCGCGAATAAGGGAACTGGTGGAGGATGGGCTGGATGACCTTGACCCCGTCTGGGCCGACCTGTCGGCGGTTCTCAATCGATTGGATGCTTCGGCCGCATTTTTCAAGCGGGTTATCTCCGGGGAAGAGATGCAGGAGGTGTTCTGGGTTGAAGTGAGGGTTCGCAGAGGCAGACGGGAGGTCTCCCTCCACCTTTCCCCTCTTGACGTCTCCCCCATCCTCAAGGAGACCCTGTTTTCGCAGGTTCCATCTCTCGTGTTCACCTCCGCTACCCTTACCGTAATGGACCGCTTTGATTTCTTCGATGGACAACTGGGCATCGACGACCTGGGGGACCGGGAGGTTGTGCACAGGATATATCCCTCCCCCTTCGATCTTTCCAGTCAGATGCGCCTGGCGGTCCTTGATAACCTGCCGGACCCGGGAAAGACAGGGTTTGTTGAGAGCTTTTCCCAGGCGGTCTGTGATTTGGTCCTCGCTGTCGGGGGAGGAGCCCTGATCCTTTTCACCTCCTACAGGACCCTGAGAAGGGTGCATGAACGATGCCTTGACCCCCTACTCGATGCCGGGATCACCAGCATGTGCCAGGGGGAAGGAACCCGCAGTTTTCTCCTTGAGCAGTTCCGGGCTGACCCGGACTCGGTGCTTTTCGCTACCAACAGTTTTTGGGAAGGGGTGGACGTCGTTGGAAGTTCGTTGAGGCTCGTCATCCTGGCCCGCCTTCCGTTCCCGGTTCCCACCGATCCGATAAATGAGGCCCGGGCCGAGGTCCTTCTCAGCCAGGGGCGCGACCCTTTCCTGGAGGACTCGGTTCCGAGGGCCGTGATCCGCATGAGACAGGGGATCGGAAGGCTCATAAGACACAGGGAGGACCGCGGTTGTGCGGCGATCTGCGACGGGAGGATCGTTCGGCGTGCCTACGGAAGGGTTTTTCTGCAGTCTGTCGGGAACGTCACCGTGCAGAGACTGTCAAAAGATGAGCTTGTAAAGGATGTGGGGGGATTTCTGAAAAAATAGTTCAGAGTCGAGGGTCCGGAGTCCAGAGGAAATCGAAATGAAAATTTGTTTGAAGTTCGAGATTTCAGACAAGGGGTTTCCAGGTGAGGGTTGAGAATTGATTTAGTTATTTTTCTTTGCATGGGTTTGTATTCTCAACTTCGAGCCGTACTTTTTCGTCCTTCTGGACTCTGGACCCTGGACTTGGGACTTGGGAAACCAGCCGCAGGCTGGTTTCCCAGGTTATTGACTTTTCCCTCTGTTCGGGTTAACCAACAGGTACGTATCCACCTCTTGGGGGTGGTTGCTTTTTTTTGGGCATTTTACCTGAACCTGAACCAGGCGGGAGCACCTGTAAAAATGACAAAGTACCCGATCACACCCGACGGCCTTAAGAAACTGCAGGAGGAGCTCAAAAGGCTCAAGTCCGTAGAGCGCCCCAAGGTGATAGAGGCCATCGCTGAGGCCAGGGGGCATGGCGATATATCCGAAAATGCGGAATATGAGGCAGCCAAGGAACAGCAGGCTTTCCTGGAGAAAAGAATCCGTGAACACGAGGACCGGATCGCGAACGCCAATGTGGTCGATCCTTCCAGCATGAGTACGGACCGGGTTGTTTTCGGGGTTCAGGTCACGGTGCAGGATCTGGAATCGGGTGAGGAAGTTTCCTACCAGATTGTCGGCGCTGATGAGGCCGATGCGGCCATTCACAGGATCAGCGTCACCTCCCCCGTAGCGCGGGCGCTGATCGGGAAGAGGATCGGCGACGTGGTACAGGTCCAGATCCCGCGGGGGCTGCTGGAACTGGAGGTAATGGATATAGCGCTGCCATAGGGTCGGAGTTTGAAAGTTTGAGAGTTTGAGAGTTTGAAAGTTTAGAAAAACTGTTTGAAGTTGCGGGAAGAGCCCGTTAGACGTTGGACCTTTACTGTAAACTTAAGGTTTGAAGTTGTGAAATGGATCCAAGATCCAATATCCAAGATCTGAAAATTGCCCCAGTGAATAAAGTCGTTCCACTGGCTCCTTTCTTCTTCTCCGCGTCGGTCCTTCCTCTCTGCACACTGGACTCTTTCCTCACGTTAAACATTAAACGATAAACTCAGGCCGATTTCCCTCTCCGGTTGCCTTAATTTTAGGCACACTCTACTCCCCTGCCCTTTTTCTTGGCAAACCAAGTCCCTCAAACTCCCTTTCCTCGTCGCGCTGTCGTGGCGAAATACCATTTAAAATCAAGTGATTATAATTTTATTGAGGTTGTTCTCCCTTCTGGTACAGCTGTTGCTTTTATGGCAGTACGCTTTGAGACGGATCAAGGGAGGTGTGCACCATGAAAAAAGTAGAAGCAATAATCAAACCGTTCAAGTTAGAGGAGGTCAAAGAGTCCCTCAATGCCCTGGGGATCCAGGGAATGACCGTCAGCGAGGTCAAGGGGTTCGGTCGGCAGAAGGGTCACACGGAGCTCTACAGGGGCGCCGAATACATTGTGGATTTTCTGCCCAAAGTGAAGATCGAAGTCGTCGTCAAGGATGAGATCCTGGAAAAGGTCCTCGAAGCGGTTTCCGAGGCTGCCAAAACCGGGAGGATCGGGGACGGCAAGATCTTCGTAATCCCAGTGGAGGACACCATTCGGATACGTACCGGTGAGACCGGTGAAGAGGCGATCTGAGACGCGCCGGGTCAGGAACATTTTTTTCGAACGGAGGTAGGCAATGACACCGAAAGAAGTGATGGAGTTCGCAAAAAACAAAGAGGTAAAAATGGTTGATCTGAAATTCATGGACCTTCCGGGGACATGGCAACACTTCAGTATTCCTGTCAATCAGCTCGACGAAAGTAGTTTTGAGGATGGTTACGGTTTTGACGGTTCGTCCATCCGTGGGTGGCAGCCCATCCACGCCAGCGACATGCTCGTCATCCCGGACCCTTCCACTGCCCAGATCGATCCTTTCATCGACGTGGTCCCGACCCTCACCATGATCTGCAATATCGTGGATCCCGTGACCAAGGAGCCCTACACCAGGGACCCGCGTTTCGTGGCCCATAAGGCTGAAGCCTACCTCAAGTCAACCGGTATCGGCGACGTTGCCTATTTCGGCCCTGAGGCCGAATTTTTCATCCTGGACGACGTCCGGTTCGATCAGAACGCCCATTCCGGTTATTATTTCATCGATTCCAAGGAGGGCTGGTGGAATACGGGCAAGGATGAGGGTCCCAACCTCGGTTTCAAGCCCCGGCACAAGGAAGGGTATTTCCCCTGCCCGCCGGTTGACAGCCTGTCGGCCGTGAGGATCGAAATGGTCCAGACCCTTCAGGACGCCTACGGCATCGAGATCGAGGCGGAACACCACGAGGTGGCCACAGCCGGACAGGCGGAGATCGACATGAAATACGCTCCCCTTGTCCAGTGCGCCGACAACCTGATGAGGTTCAAGTATGTTGTCAAGAACGTTGCCCGTAAGCACGGGAAAACGGCCACTTTCATGCCGAAGCCCGTTTTTCAGGATAACGGTTCCGGCATGCACGTTCACATGAGCCTCTGGAAGGACGGCAAGCCGGTCTTCGCGGGCGACCGTTACGGCGGGCTCAGTGAAACGGCCATGTTCTATATCGGCGGGATCCTTAAGCACGCCCCATCCCTCTGCGCCCTGACCAACCCCACGACGAACTCATACAAGCGGCTGGTTCCGGGCTACGAAGCGCCGATCAACCTGGTATATTCTTCGAGGAACCGGAGCGCCGCCTGCAGGATTCCCATGTACTCGGCCAGTCCCAAAGCAAAGAGGGTTGAATTCCGCACTCCGGACCCGACCTGCAACGGCTATCTCGCATTTTCGGCCCTGCTCATGGCGGGCCTGGACGGCATCGAGAACCGGATCGATCCCGGTGAAGCCCTGGACAAGAACATCTACGGGCTTTCCCCGGAAGAACTGGCCCAGTATCCGAAAGCCCCGGGATCCCTTGACGAGGCCCTCGACAACCTCGAGAAGAACCACGACTTCCTGCTCAAGGGGGACGTGTTCACGCCGGACCTCATCGAGATGTGGCTGGCTTTCAAGAGGGAGAACGAGGTGGATGCCATGCGGTTAAGGCCTCACCCCTATGAGTTTGCCCTGTATTTCGATATCTAATAACGGCCGTAATTGGTGACTAGTGACTGGTGTTTGGTAAAATCTGCCTTTGAGAGAGGCGATCCTGCCAATCACTAATCACTAATCACCGGTTGCGAGACTCATCTTTCCCTGGCCGTCTCAGGGAAGCGGGGGAGGGTTCCCAAGGGGATCCTCCCCCGCTGCGTTCTGCCTGGTTCTTCGGGAAAAGAGGACATACATGGCCGCTCCGGTTATAAAGACCGCAAGGCTCAGCCACTGGCTGACCGACAGGGTAATGCCGGCTGCTCTGATTGATCCTCTTGGATCTCCCCTCAGAAATTCCACCGCAAAGCGAAAAACCCCGTAGAAGAGAAGGTAAAAAGAGGCCATCTGTCCCGGAAACCGCCTCCGTGGATGAAGCCGGACAAGAAAGGCCGTCAGGCCCGCCAGGAAGAGGAAAGAATACAGCTGGGTGGGGTGGACGGGGATGTTAAGCACATCGGCCGCAAGGCAGTCAGGATGTGAAAAGGTCACCGACCAGGGCAGATTGGACGGTTTGCCGTAACAGCACCCCGCGGAAAAGCATCCCAACCTCCCGAAGGCGTGGCCGAAGGGAACGACGGCGGCACCAATGTCCAGCATTTCCCGGAGGGGGAGGCTGTAAAACCGTGTTAACAGGATGAACGCTGCGCTTCCCCCGATCAGTCCGCCGAAGAATACCAGGCCTCCCCGCCAGAACTTGAGGATCTCGAGAGGCGCCCCGGCGTAGTAGTCCCAGTTGATGAGTACAAAGGCGAACCTGGCGCCCACGAGACCTGCCAGCACGACGATGACCGACATGTCGATGATCCGCCCCGGTTCTCCCCCGGCCTGCCGGAACAGGTGCTCACCGAGGAGGACTCCCGCCAGGATCCCCACAGCCACGAGAAGGCCGTAGGTATGGATAGTGACAGGTCCGATGGAGAGCAGCTCAGGGAACATCCGACTGCAGATGATTCTCAGGGGGGTCAGCGCCTCCCGTCAGGTGGAGGTATACCAGGAAAACTGCACCGACGAAGATGGCCGAGTCGGCCAGGTTGAAAGCCGGCCAGTGATATCGCCCGATGAAAAAGTCCAGGAAATCGACAACCTCGCCGGTGGTAAAACGGTCGTAAAGGTTCCCGAGGGCCCCCCCCGCGATGAGGATCAACGCAATTCGGAGAGGTTTCGATGCATTTCTGACCGCCTGCCGGTAGAGGAAGAAAAGCAGGAGGAGGGCGGCGACGGACGCAAGAATGAAAAAAACTCGTCTGAGGGAGCTGTCCCAGCCGGCCAGGATCCCGAAAGCGCCTCCGGTATTTTTCACAAAAGTGATCTGGAAAAAACCGGGGATTACCGGGATGGATTGGTGGAGGTCCATGAACCTTGGAACGAGGGCCTTGATGATCCTGTCGGCCGCCACGATGGCGGAAAACACGAGGGCGTCCGTTCTCATCGGCCCTCCAGTACCAAGCAGCAGCGTTCACAGAGGGTGGGATGATCCTGAACCTGTCCCACGTCCGGGGCATATTTCCAACACCTCTCGCATTTTTCACCGTCGTTACGCGAAACACTTATTCCCAGCCCCGGCACTTTCTCGTCCACGATGGCGTGGGCGGGGATATCGGGTGTTGTTTCGATGTCCGTCACCGATACGATGAAAAGATCCGACAGGACCGCACCGAAGGATGCGAGAAATCGGCCGATGTCCTCCTCCTGGCAGAAGATCGTGAGCCGGGCCTCCAAGGAGTTTCCGATCACCTTGGCCTGTCGCGCCTCTTCCAAGGCTTTGGTGGCCAGATCGCGGATCTTCAGGAGCCTGCCGTAACGGCTGTCTAGCTCCTCGTTCTCCCATCGAGGATCGGGTTCCGGGAATCGTGACAGAAAGACGCTTTCGGGGCGCTCCCCGGGCAGGTGTCCCCAGACCTCTTCCGCGGTAAAGGAGAGGACGGGCGCCATGAGCCTGACGATGCCCTCGATGAGCTGCCAGAAAGCGGTCTGGGCAGAGCGCCTCAGGGGGCTCTTTGCCCCGGAGGCGTACATCCTGTCCTTGAGAACGTCCAGGTAGAAGTTCGACAGGTCCACGACACAGAAATTGTGAAGTGTGTGGAATACGGTGTGGTACTGATAGGTCGAATAGGCTTTCAGGATCTTGTCTGTTACCTGGGAAAGGCGAAGGAGAGCCCACCGGTCGAGCTCTTCCATGTCCTGTGTCGGTACCGCATCGGCTTCCGGATCGAAATCGGCCAGGTTCCCCAGGATGTACCGGCACGTATTGCGGATCCTCCTGTACGCTTCAGAAAGGCGCTGGAGGATCTCATCGGAGATCCTTATGTCGTCCCTGTAATCCTCCGCCGAAACCCACAGCCTGACGATCTCGGCACCGAATTTCCTGATGATATCCTGGGGAGAGATCACGTTCCCCATGGATTTGGACATTTTCCGTCCCTGACCGTCCACGACGTAACCGTGGGTCAGGACCTCTCGATAGGGGGCTTTTCCCCTGGTTCCCACGGAGGCGAGGAGGGTGCTGTGGAACCATCCCCGGTGCTGGTCGCTGCCCTCAAGATAAATATCGCACGGCCAGGTCAGATCTTCCCTGTCCTCGAGAACGGCCGCGTGGCTCACCCCTGAATCGAACCACACGTCCAGGATGTTCATGTCTTTTTTGAAGGATCCCGATTCACAGGAAGGGCACCGCGTACCCTCCGGCAGCAGGTCCGCCGCTGAGGAGGAATACCAGATATCGTGACCATGTTCCTCGATCAGGTCGGCAACGTGGTTGCAGATCTCGCGGCTCATGAGGGTTTCCCCGCACTCTTCGCAGTAGAAGATGGTGATGGGGGAGCCCCATGACCTCTGGCGGGAAATGCACCAGTCGGGACGGTTTTCGATCATCTGGTAGATTCGCTGTTTTCCCCATGAGGGGATCCACTGGACATTGTTGATCGCTTCAAGGCTGTTCTTCCTGAGATCAGCGTGCTCCATGGAGATGAACCACTGTTCCGTAGCCCGGAAGATTATAGGGGACTTGCACCTCCAGCAATGGGGGTATGAGTGCTCGACGCTGGATTCTGCAAGCAGGTTCCCCGTTTCAGAGAGTTTCCCGGTGACCTCTCCGTTGGCTTTGAATACCTGTTTGCCCGCGAAGAATTCCACATCCTGGGTGAACCGCCCGACGTCGTCCACCGGGGCGTAAATATCCAGCCCGTATCGAACCCCTGTCTCATAGTCCTCCTGGCCGTGGCCGGGAGCCGTGTGGACGCATCCTGTTCCGGCTTCCAGAGTGACGTAATCGGCAAGGACAATAATCGATTCCCGGTCGTACAGGGGATGCCGGGTCCGGAGACCCTCGAGTTCCCTTCCCTTGAACATCGCCACCGTTTCAGGGTTTTCCAGGCCGACGGCGGCGGCAAAGTGGGATGCCAGATCCTCTGCAACGATGATCGCTTCGCCGCCGGACCGGATGGCCACGTAAGTGAATTCCGGATGAAGCGCCACCGCGAGGTTGGCCGGGATTGTCCACGGGGTGGTGGTCCAGATGGCCACGGATGACGGGATCCCCTTCAGTTCCCGGATGCGCTCTGAAGGATCATCGATAAAGGGAAACCTCACGAAGATGGAGGGGGAGGTGTGGTCCTGGTACTCCACCTCGGCTTCGGCGAGGGCAGTCACGCAGGAAGCGCACCAGTAAACCGGTTTTTTCCGCTTATAGACGGACCCTTTTTCCACGAATTTACCGAACTCCCGCGTTATCCTGGCTTCGTAGGGATAAGCCATGGTCAGGTAGGGGCTGTCCCAGGCACCGAATACGCCAAGCCGCTTGAACTCCTCCCTCTGGATGTCGATGTATTTTAAGGCGTATTCCCTGCAGGCCCGGCGGATGTCCAGGACGGGGAGATCCTTTTCCCTTGCTTTCAGTTCGGTGTCCACCTTGTGCTCGATGGGGAGTCCGTGACAATCCCACCCCGGCACGTAGTGTGAGTAATAACCGGCCATCCATTTGGATTTCACGACGAAATCCTTGAGAATCTTGTTTAAGGCGGTTCCCATGTGTATCTGCCCGTTGGCATAGGGAGGGCCATCGTGCAGGGTGTAAACGGGGCAGGCCTCCCGGTCCTCGAGGATCTTGCGGTAAACGTCTTTTTTCCGCCAGGTCTCGAGTTTCTCGGGTTCACGGACCGAGAGGTTGGCCCGCATCGGGAACTCTGTTTTCGGTAAGTTGAGGGTGTCCTTGTAGTTTTTCTTCTCGTCGGCCATGGCTTTCTCGTTTTCAAAAAATGGTTGAGGGTTGAGTGTTAAGAAGAGTTGAGGGTTGACAGAGAAAGGTCAGTAAAGCTCAACGCACAACCCTTAACCTTCGACTCAAAAAAAAGCTCCCATCCCCAAGGGACGGGAGCGTTAAGCCCACGGTACCACCCCGGTTGCCGGGCCACACGATACGAGTGGCCGGACCACTCTGGCGCTGTAACGGGCGCTCCCGGAGCCGCTTAGGTCCCTCGACAGGCCAAAGATTTCTGCGGCACAGCTCGGGGGTGATCTTCCCTGTCCTCCGGTTTCCGGGCTCTCACTGTCCCCGGATCGCTGGATGCCGGTGACCGGACCGGTACTTTCCCCTTCATGGCTTTTGATCTTGTTGCCTGGTGGGAAGGATAGGGCCAAGAGCAGTCGATGTCAAGGGACCGAAAAGGCTACAGGGGGAGTGCGGGGAAAGGAGCCGGGGAGGCAGCCGGTACCGTCATGAGGAAATAGGAAACCCAGCGGCTGGTCTCCGGTTTCCGTTGACGTAGTATCGTGTTAGCATTACATTCTCAACGTTCATGGGTTAATCAAATTATCGCGTGAGGTGTGGTGTGGGCAAGGTCAGCAGGGAAGGAAAAAGTTTCGAAAAGAAACTGTCGGATCTTGAAGCCATCGTCTCGGAGCTCGAAGCGGGAGATACTCCGCTGGAGGAATCCCTTGTCCTTTTCGAAAAGGGCACGGAACTCCTGAAGGAACTGGCCCGTATCCTGGAAGAGGCTGAGCAAAAAGTCGAGACCCTCTCCAGGGATCCCTCTGGAACCCTCACCGCCAGGCCGTTTGAGGAAGGCGAGTAGCGGTGACCGCCGGGAAATACCTCGAGAGTCTCAGGGAAGCGGTGGATGGGGCTCTTGAATCGTTCATGCCCTCGCCGGATTCCTATCCATCACGTCTCGTATCGGCCATGAGATACAGCCTTTTCGCGGGTGGAAAGAGGATCCGTCCGGCTCTGGTGATCGCGGCGGCAGAGGCCGGTGGGGGGACCCGGGAAAAAGCTTTGGCGCCGGCCTGTGCCGTGGAGTTCGTTCACACTTATTCCCTCATTCACGATGATCTCCCCGCTATGGATAATGATGATTTCCGGCGGGGTCGCCCCACCTGCCACAGGGCTTTCGATGAAGGAACGGCCATCCTTGCGGGGGATGCTCTCCTGGCGCTGGCTTTCGAGATCCTTTCTCGCGCTGGCGAAGGGAGCCCGGAAACAGGTCTCCGGATGATCGACGAATTGGGCTATGCCGCCGGATGGAAAGGGATGGTGGGAGGTCAGCAGGTGGATATGGACAGTGAAGGGACCGAGCCCGATCTTCCGGTCCTGGAATATATCCACACTCACAAGACCGGTGCGCTCATCCGGTGTTCCGTTATCATGGGCGGCCTGGCCGCCGGTGTTGATGAACAGGCTCTGGGCGCGTTTGGTCGCTTCGGCGAGAAGATCGGATTGGCCTTTCAGATCGTGGACGACATCCTCGACCTGACGGCCACAACGGGTGAAATGGGAAAAGACCACGGGAGCGATGCGGCAAGGGGGAAGGTAACCTATCCCGCCCTTTTTGGTGTCGCCCAGGCGCGTCAGAGGGCCTTTGAACTTGTAGAACAGGCCAAGACGGATATCGGGGAATCGGATTGCGGAGGGCGCCTGGCCCGAATCGCTGATTATGTCCTTCTCAGGAGGTTGTAGTTCTTGGAAAAGAGCAAACCGGGCCCCATGGGTCTGAAAGACGAAAATATAGAAAATCCCATCCTGCCGGGTATCCTGGCCCCTTCCGACCTCTGGGACCTGGAAATTCCGCAATTAGAGCGCCTGTCGGCCGAATTGAGACAGGTCATCCTCGAGGTGGTCTCAAGGAACGGCGGCCACCTTGCCTCGAACCTGGGCGTTGTTGAACTGACCCTGGCTCTGCACCAGGTCTTCCGGATGCCCGATGACAAGATCATCTGGGATGTGGGACATCAGGCATATTCCCACAAGCTGGTCACGGGCAGACAGGAGATGTTCGAGACCCTTCGGAAGAAAGGGGGGCTCAGTGGGTTTCCCAAAAGGGCGGAAAGCCCTTACGACCTTTTCGACGCAGGGCACAGCGGGACCTCTATTTCAGCCGCCCTGGGGATCGCCGAGGCGGCGCGTCACCTGGGTGAGAACGGCAAAGTCGTCGCAGTGATCGGGGACGGAAGCATTACCGCCGGGATCGCTCTGGAAGGACTCAACCAGGGGGGCGAACTCGGAAAGCGGCTCGTGGTTGTCCTCAACGACAATGAGATGTCCATCGCTCCCAATGTGGGAGCGATGTCGTCCTATCTTTCCAGGATGTGGACGGGGAACTTCGTAAAAAGAGTGAAGAAAGAGACGGAAACTTTCCTCGGAAAGATCCCCAAGCTTGGAGAGCCGTTCCTCCACGTGGCCAAGAGGGCCGAGGAGTCGTTCAAGACCCTCATCTATCCCGGGATGCTGTTCGAGGAGCTGGGGTACGAGTACATCGGTCCCATCCGGGGGCACAGACTGGACCGGCTCATTGAGGCTTTTGGAAACGCGCGCCGCATAGAGGGACCCGTTCTTGTCCATGTCCAGACCGAGAAGGGAAAGGGCTACCCTCCCGCGGAAGAGAACCCCACCCTGTTCCATGGAATCGGGTCCTTCGATCTCGAGACGGGCGAGCCCGGGAAGAAAGAAGGCCCGCCCACGTACACCGAGGTTTTCAGTGATGCCATTGTTCAGGCTGCCGGGCAGGATGAACGGATCCTCGCCATCACCGCGGCCATGCCCGAAGGGACAGGGCTGGACCTTTTTGCCCAAAGCATTCCGGATCGGTTTTACGATGTGGGGATCGCCGAACAGCACGCGGTAACCTTCGCGGCAGGGCTTGCCACCCGGGGTTTAAAACCGGTTGTGGCCATCTACAGCACTTTTCTTCAAAGAGCTTACGATCAGCTTGTCCACGATGTCTGTCTGCAGAATTTGCCCGTGGTCTTCGCCATGGACAGAGGGGGGCTGGTGGGGGAGGACGGCCCCACCCACCACGGGACATTCGACCTGTCCTATTTAAGACACATCCCCAACATGACGGTCCTGGCGCCGAGGGATGAGAAGGCCCTTGTGGATTCCCTGGCCACATCCCTGGCCCTGGAATGCCCCTGCGCCTTTCGATATCCAAGGGGTCGCGGCGTCGGTGTCGAGTTAACGGAACCCGTCGTGTGGGAAAAGGGAAAGGGAGAACTGCTGCGCGAGGGAAGCGATGTGCTCCTCGTAGGCGTGGGGAGCGTCGTTCATCCCTGTCTGGCGGCAGCCCGGGACCTGGAAAAGGAAGGCTTGAGCGTCGCTGTCATCGATGCCCGGTTCATCAAGCCTTTGGATGAGGATCTGATCTTTGGTCAAAACGCCGGGTTCCGCCTGACGGTAACCGTTGAGGAGAACGTTCTCGCGGGAGGTTTCGGTTCCGCTGTCCTGGAATCGGCGGCCCGGCGAGGGGAAACCGCGCTCATTCGCTGCCTGGGGCTCCCCGATGCCTTTGTCGAACAGGGTACCCTCGAGGAACTTCGGGCCGAACTGGGTCTCGATGCGGGGGGAATCAAGGATTTTATCAAAGAGGAGTTGGCCCGTGACCGGTCCTGAACGCGTCGATCTCCTTATGGTTCAAAGGGGGCTCGCGGAATCCCGTACCCGGGCCCAGGCCCTCATACTGGCCGGCCGGGTTTACTCCGGGCCCGAGCGGGTCGAGAAACCCGGGACCAGGGTGGACCCGGAGGCCCCTCTCACCGTGCGGACGCCCTTGCCTTTCGTGAGCAGGGGAGGTCTGAAACTGGAGGCGGCTCTGGACCGTTTCGGTGTCGATCCTGAGGGGGCTGTCTGCCTGGATGTGGGTGCATCCACCGGAGGGTTTACGGACTGTCTTCTCCAGAGAGGGGCCGCAAGGGTTTATGCTGTGGACGTTGGTTACGGCCAACTGGACTGGCGCCTCCGGAACGATCCGAGGGTCACGGTTCTGGAAAGGACCAATTTCCGGACCATCAACCCCGATTCCCTTCCGGGCGGAATGGACCTTGCCGTTGTGGACGTATCCTTCATCTCCCTGAAACTGATCCTCCCGAAGGTGAAGGAATTTCTGATGCGGGAGGGCCAGGCCGTTATCCTCGTGAAACCACAGTTTGAGGTCGGCAAGGGCAAAGTGGGTAAGGGAGGGGTCGTGAGAGATCCCGCGGTTCGCGAAGAAGCCCTGCGGGAAGTGCTTCAATGGGCCGAAAACGAGGGGTTTTCCGTTGCGGGGACCATCCCGTCCCCCATCCAAGGGCCTGCCGGGAACATCGAATTCCTCGCGCACCTCAAGCTGGCGACAGAATCAGGGGGGCCGGAGGGGGAACAAACGGAAACACAATGATCCCGGGAGCCGCCCGATGTGGGCCGCCAGGCGGGAATAGAGGCAAACAGGCAATGGAAATCACCAGGATCGGCATCATTACCAAGGTTACCAGTCCCCATGCTCTCCAGACCATGGCAAAGCTGGTTCCGTGGCTTCGGGAACGGGGGATATCCGTGCGGATTCAGGAGGAGTATGCGCACCTTGCCCGAGAAGGGGTGACGGTCGTTCCCCGTGTCGAGGTCCTGAAGGAAGCTCAGATCGCCCTGGTCCTCGGAGGCGATGGGACTTTTCTTTCCGCCGCACGCCTCGTGGAGGATACGGACCAGCTTCTTCTCGGGATCAACCTCGGTTTCCTCGGGTTCCTCACGGAACTGAGCCTCGAGGAGATGGACGATTATCTGGGAAAGATCCTGGCAGGGGACTATGAGATCGAGGAGAGGGTCCGCCTCGAGGCCCGCCACATGAGGGGAGACGACACCATTGGCCGGTACCAGGCGCTGAACGACGTGGTCATTCACAAGGGAACCCTGGCGAGGATCATCGATCTGGAGACTTTCATCGATGGGGAAAAGGTCACCAATCATCGGGCCGATGGGCTCATTGTCAGCACTCCCACGGGGTGCACGGGTTACTCCCTGGCAGCTGGCGGCCCGATCCTGGAACCCTCCCTGGAAGCAATTGTGATCACCCCGATATGCCCCCATCCACTGTCGGACCGGCCCCTCGTGGTTCGGCCGGAGCGAAACATTTCGGTTCACCTGGTCAGCGATCCGGGGGAGGTGTTCCTTACCCTGGATGGCCAGAAAGGACTTGGGCTGCAAAGGGGCGACCAGATCCAGGTGCGGATCTCCCCCAACCCGGTTCGCCTCATCCGGGCTCGCTTCAGGTCGTTCTACGAGGTCCTGAGTACGAAACTGCAGTGGGGACAGCGTTGAATCCACGCTATGGGCGTGTATTCAGCGCTGGATGAAAGGTTAAAGGAGAAGGGGAAAAGGAACCAGTGCCTCGTATCTGGTGGCATCTAGTTTCCAGTATCTGGAATCTAGACCCTGGACGCTAGATACTAGATACTGAACTTAAGGAACCTGCTTTGCTGGAGTACCTTTCCATAAAGAATTTCGCCATTATCGAGGACCTGTCCCTTCCTTTGTATCCGGGTCTGACGGTGCTCACAGGGGAGACCGGGGCGGGGAAGTCGGTGATCGTGGATGCCCTGCAGACCGTCCTCGGGGACCGTGTGGACACGACCATGGTTCGTTCTGGGGCTGAAAAATCAGTTATCGAGGCTTCCTTCAGGGACGTTGAGGTCTTTTTCCCGGATGGGATGGCCTCTGACGACGGGGAACTGGTTCTGGGCCGGGAAGTCCGCCGGGAGAGCCGGGGCCGGACGACCGTGAACGGTTCCCTTGCGGCCCTTTCCCTCGTACGCTCCATTGGGGAGGGACTGGTGGATTTTCACGGACAGCATGAACATCAGTCACTCCTGGATACCGCCCTTCACCTTGCCGTCCTTGATGATTTTGCCGGGCTTTTGCCCATGCGAGGGCGGTTTTCAGACAGGTTTCGAGAACTGGTTGACGTGAGGTCAAGAATGGCCGCCGTCCGGATGGGTGAGAAGGAACGTCTCGCGCGAAAGGATTATCTCGAGTTCGTTGTTCGAGAGCTTGAGGGAGCTTCCCCGTCAGAGGACGAGGAGGAGCGGCTCTTAGCGGAAGAAAAGATCCTGTCGTCCGCAGAGAGGCTTCACAGTTCAGCCCGGTCCGCCCTCGAGGAGACCTACGAAGGGGAGGGGTCGGCGGTGGAGAGGAGCCGGGTATCCCTTTCCTCACTGAAGGCCATGATCGAGACCGATGGGAGGCTCGAGGAAATCGTCGATCTCCTCGAAAGCGCTGTGACCCAGCTGGAGGAAGTGGGATACCTGTTGAGGGATTACGCCACCGGGGTGGAAGCGGACCCGGGCCGCCTCCTGGAGGTCCAGGAGCGGCTTTCCCTTATTTCTTCCCTCAGGAAAAAGTACGGGCCCACCACCGGGGATGTTCTGCGCACCCTGGAAGAGTCCAGGAGGGAGCTGGAGATTATCGAGGAGGGTGTTTCAGGGTTGGACGATCTCGCGGCCCGGGAGGCCGAGCTCGCCCGGGAGACCGCCCACCTCGCCGGGGAGTTGGCCCGTGAAAGGAGGCAGGCCGCCGCCAGGTTCCAGGAAAAGGTTCAGGCGGAACTGACCCAACTGGCTATGGAGAAAGTGCGTTTTGAAGTCTCCTTCGAGGAGGTTCCGTTGGGAGAAACGGGGACCGACCGAGTCTCGTTTCTGATATCCCCCAACCCGGGAGAGCCTCTCCTTCCCCTCAGGAAGATCGCATCGGGCGGGGAACTGTCCCGGGTGATGCTGGCGTTAAAGGGGATCCTGGCGGGGTCCGACAGAGTGCCGACCCTGGTTTTTGATGAGGTCGACGCCGGAATCGGAGGAAGGGTCGCCTCCATTCTCGGAAGAAAATTGAAGGAAATCGCCCGTCACCACCAGGTCCTTTGCATCACCCACCTGGCACCTGTGGCAGCGTTTTCAGACAGACATATCCTCGTGGAAAAATCGGGGAAAGAGGGCAGAACTGTTGTCAAGGTTCGATACCTCGAAGAAGAAAAGCGCATTGAGGAGCTGGCCAGAATGATCGGAGGCCTTGAGGTCAAAACAAGCGTGATCGAATCCGCAAGGGAACTTCTGGAGGATGCCCGTGGATGGAACGGGACCGAATAGGACGCTGCGCAAGGCCCGCATTAGTGATATTCCGAAAGTCCACGAACTGGTAAACACCTTTGCCGCGCGAGGGGAGATGCTGGGAAGGTCCAGGAGCGAACTCTACGAGAGTCTGCGGGATTTCTTCGTGTTGGATCAGGACGGATCCATCGTGGGATGTTGTGCCCTTCATATCAACTGGGAGGATCTTGCGGAAGTCCGATCCCTGGCTGTGCATGAGGATCTGCGTGGGGAGGGCCTGGGCAAGGCCCTTGTCCTCGCCTGCCTCGAGGAGGCCAGACAGTTGGGAATCTCCCGTGTTTATGCCCTGACCTACCGGGCCGGATTTTTCGAAGGGCTGGGGTTTCTCCCTGTTTCCAAGGATTCCTTGCCGCAGAAAGTCTGGGGGGACTGTCTGAAATGCCCCCGATTCCCCAACTGCGACGAGGACGCCGTCATCGTGGAGGTGATCTGATTGGGGTCCGACAACATGGGAAAAATCGCGGTTCAGGTCCGGGAATCGGCTATCCGGGCCGGTGCCCAGGACGCCGAATGCCTCGTGCGAAAATCCGCTTCCCTCAGGATTGAAATCAGGAGTGGCCGGATTGACGGCGTTCAGAGAAGAGAGGAGGTCTCCGCGGCCCTCAGGGTGCTCGTCGGCGGGCGGGAGGGCCTGGCTTTCACCACTTCCCCGGATGAGTCCTCCTGTCCTGTCCTCGTGCGGGATGCCCTTGATTGCGCGCGGCTCATGCCCCCCCTGGTCGAGAACTGCTTTTCCGGTGCCGTGGTTTTGCCTGCCACCGAGGGTCTCTTTGATACATCCGGGCTGGTTCGTCCTTTCGAGGAGAAGGTGGGTCTGGCCCGGGAGGTCGAGGGGGCTGTGCTGGCCGCCGATGAAAAGGTCCGGCAGGCCCATAAACCCTCCTATTTTGAACAGTCCAGGGAAACAGCCATGGCTTCAGGAGGGCAACTCTGGTCCTGGATGGACACCGTTTTTACCCTTTCCGTGGAGGCGGTCGCCCAAAGCGAGGGTGAATCACAATCGGGCCATGAATACCGCGCGTCCAGGAGGTTGGCCGATATCGACCCGTACATGGTGGGAAGGTCTGCTGCGAGGGAAGCGCTGGGCCTTCTCGGCGGGAACATGCCCCTATCGGGATCATTCCCCGCGGTGTTTCCCCCGAAGGTCGCCCTTGATCTTCTGGCTCCCCTGGTGTCGTCTTTCTCGGCAGAGGAGATGATCAAGAAGCGCTCACGGCTCGAGGGGCGCCGGGGCGAAAAGCTTTTCTCCGATTGCCTGACTCTGGTGGACGATGGGACTTTACCATGGCTTACCGGGTCCGCTGCCTTCGACGACGAAAGGGTCCCCCCGGTCCCGAGAAACCTGGTGGATGACGGTGTCGTTGCGGGCTGCTTTCACAGCCTCAAAACAGCGGCCATAATGTCCGAGGAGCCCACCGGAAACGGTTTTCGCCCGTCAATGACCTCGTCACCCGTCCCCGGCCCATCCAATTTCTTTGTCAGGAACGGGTCCAGGTCCGTGGATTCCCTTGCACCGGAGGGAAGGGCGGTCAGGTTCAGCAGCCTCATGGGAGCGCACACCATCGATGGTGTATCGGGTGATTTTTCCCTTGGAGCGGCAGGTCATGTTCTTGAGGATGGGGAGGTCATCAGGCCGTTCAGAAACGGGACGGTGAGCGGAAACATTTTCGACATCATGGCTTCCCTGACGGCCATCGGAGATGACCTCACCTTCTACGGGTCAATGGGTTCCCCGACCCTGTTTTCCGGTTCCGTTATCGTATCTGGTTCATAACGGCTTCCCTTGCAATTGCCATGTTGTTATGTTAGTTTTTTCAAAGTTTTGAATTTAACCTTAGGTAGCGAATGGGCTTCCGGTGGGGGAGTTTATACTGTGATGAAGAAGCGATATACGATCATGATCCTGCCTGATGAGACGGCAAAAGTCAGGAAATACAGGGTTCCCAAATCGGTGGTACGCGGAATCCTTGCCGCTGTGGCTGTTCTGGCGCTGGGGTTGGGATATCTTGTCACCGATTATCTCGGTGTAAAGAATACGGTCGCCGAAATGGAAAGGCTACGGATGGAAACCCGGCAACAGCGGCAGCAGCTGGTCACCTTTGCCAAATCCATCGATGACCTTCAGGGAGAGATGGGCAGGCTCCGGCAATTCGACATGAAGCTCCGTGTGATGGCCGATCTCGATGGAGTGGTTTATCCTGAACAAGTCATGGGCATCGGCGGGGAGAACCCCGAACCCTTCAACCCCCTGGAAACGGAACTGTCGTTTCAGGATCAATCCCTCATGGACGGGATGACAAGGGGCCTCGAGCGGCTGAAGACCGAGTCGAGCATCCAGGAGCGGAGTTTCCAGGAACTGGTGGAGTACCTCGAGGATCAGAAATCGCTCCTTGCCTCCACACCGTCCATCTGGCCCGTCAAAGGTTGGATCACATCGGGTTTCGGCTACCGCACCTCCCCGTTCACCGGCAGGCGTGAGATCCACAAGGGGCTTGACGTTGCCACGAGGACGGGTACACCGATCATCTCCCCGGCCGACGGTATCGTGGTTTTCTCCGGACGGGAGGGCGGTTTTGGCAATATGATTCTCGTGGATCACGGATACGGGATCGTTACCAGGTATGGCCACTGCTCCAGCCTCGATGCCAAGCTCGGGGAAAAGGTCCAGAGGGGAGACATCATAGCCAGGGTGGGGAATACCGGCCGAAGCACCGGCCCTCATCTGCACTATGAGGTGGCGGTCAACGGGGTCGCCGTGAACCCCATGAGATATATTCTCAACTGAAACGGGTTTCACGCACTCACCCATATTTTGTTCGGCCCCGGAGGAGAGCCCGCCGGGGCCGATTTTTTGCATTTGTGTCAACCGGCGGTATCCAGGGAGCCGGGCTGATGATAAAAGGAACGAACAGGTGGAAAATGGACTGCGCTGCCAAAATGGATAGCCCGAAGATGGTGTCGGGTACAAAATTCCTGTCACCTGAGACCGGAATCGGGAAAGGTGCAACCGGGACCCATGGACCGGGTACCAGGAACTTTTTATTATGATCAACTTTGTTGCGAAAAAATTATTCGGCACCAAGAATGATCGGGAGTTGAAAAGGATAGGCCCTCTCGTAAACAGGGTCAACGAACTGGAGCAGTCGGTGCGGGCTCTCGATGAGACCGGCCTGAAATCGAAGACCGCCGAGTTCCGGGAGCGCCTGGAC
>CBFDCL010000010.1:0-38561 GCA_965603295.1 uncultured bacterium
ACCTGGACCGAAGAACTGGTACATAGTGTCAATGCAACGTGGAAAGAAAAACCGAGATATCATAAATAATTTTCTTATCTTTTTTATACGAAGATTAGGACCAGGACTAGGTCTAGAAATAGGATAAAATGATCGCCATGAAGATCTTTTCCCCGGATGAACTCGCCAAATACGATGGATTGAACGGAAGGCCCGCCTATGTGGCTTACCTTGGGAAGGTTTACGACGTATCTGAAATGCACGAGGCCGATCACGGCGACCATTTCGGGCACCCCTTCGGAGTGGATCACACCGACGCCATGGATGATGCCCCCCACGGCGACAACCTGCTGTTCGAATTCCCGGTGGTTGGGAGATACAAAGACTGAGCCCGGGGGGGGTGCGGCTCAGCCTTTGTATTCAATTTCAAATTTCATATTTCAAACCACAACTTCAAACCTCAAACTTCAAACACTCAAACTCTCAAACCAACTCTGAACCCTGAACTTCCTGTTCCCAATTCAATTACCCACGTTAAACATTAAACGTTATTCTTTGATCGTCCAACCGCTCCGTTACCATGTCTCCTGGTCGGGATCTTCTCCTGGTTCCTGTTTACATCCTTACATGATCGCTTCCCAAATCGTTACCAAAGCCACCAGAATGAAAAGAATACCGAGGGACCGCTCCATGATTCTTTGTAGGATCCTCTCCCCCACGTAGCTTCCCAAACGGGCACCGATAATCACTCCGGGAACGGTAAAGACCACGATGGAAAATACCGTGGTCAAAGTATCTCCCCCGTGGCCCAAAAATCGAACCAGGTGCCCCCCCGAGGCGGAAAGGGCCGTTACCGCAACCACAAAAACGCTCGTCGCAATTGAAACACGACTGGGCACGCGGCAGCGCTGCAAGAGGAAGTAACCGTTCATCTCTCCGAGTCCGGTTGAGACCAGGCCGACGAAAAGGCCTCCCACACCCGTGAGAAGCAACCCTTCGCCCCTGTTGCAGACCGTGTACTCGATCGTCTCACCCTCTGCTGTAACGAGAGTGGTTTGCGCTGCCAGAGGGTGTTCCTTGCGGTGGATATCCTGGTCCAGCCTTTGGACTTCTATCGGTTCCGGGCCCCGAAGAAAACTCATCGAGATGGCTAGGAGTCCCATACCAAGGATCAGCTTCAAAGCAACAGGAGGGAAAATTCCCGCAAGATACGTCCCGATGAGAGCCGCGGGGATGGTAGCCATAAGGAGGGTAAGTCCAAGCCGGAAATCGATAAGCCCCTTACGCGAATATGCCCGAACGCCGCTGACAAAACCGAACACTTCCGTGATGAGGGCGGTCCCGATCGCTACCCCTGGTTCGAGCCGGAGCAGGAGAATGAAAATGGGGGAAAAGAATGTGGCGCCGCCGACACCGGAAGCCATGGCGGTGGTGGCGACCAGGACGGCCACGGGGAACATATACCAGTATTGGAAAGTCATGATAATCAGTGATAAGTAATTTGTAATTGGTGATTGATGATTGGGAAAAATCAGTTACTGATCACCAATTACCGCTTTTAGATTCAAACATCAAACTTCAATCTTGGTTTTTATCCAATACTCTGACAACCTGATGCCCCAACACCTGATATTTTTTGATTCTTTCTATTCCATCAGTGATCCCCTGGGAGTTTTTCCAGACACCAGACACTAGCCACCAGACACTGAGCTGTCAGCTACTGCGGTTGACAGATCCCTTATCCCCTCCACCACATCCCCATTGATATGAAATCGGATGACCTTCCTTCCGGCATCGATGAGGGCCTGACGGTCTCCCATGGCCTGGGCCGCTTTAAGAACACCGAAGGTAATGGAAGAACCTCTCTCCCCCGGGTTGTCGGGGATTGGGAGGTCTTCCTTGTCTTGGGAAGTGATCTGGATGAAGAGCCCGTTTCCCCTATCGCCCTTGTGAAGCTGCCCCGTGGAGTGCAGGAACCTGGGGCCGAAGCCAACCGTTGTGGCGACCTTGAGCCGATCCCGGATCCGGAGGCGGAGTTCATCGAGGACAAGAGCCGCTTCCGGGGTGGGGTTGATGTAGGCCTGCAGGGCAACGTAGCCTCCGGTCTCCCCGAGCCCAAGGAACTTTTCCATGGCATTTTTAAGGCTGTTAACCGGGGAAAAAGAATGGATTTCAATTCCACTTTCCAACAAGGCCGGCGTCGTTGCGGGAAGGAGTCCCTGGACCCTGTATTCCTCGATCATCCGCCTTGCCTGAATCTTGGCGGATTCGACGTCCGGCTGGTCGAAGGGATTGATCCCCATGAAATACCCCGCCACAGCGGTGGCCATCTCCCAGCGGTAAAACTCCGCCCCGATGTCATAGGGATTGCTTAACTCGATGCGGACAACCGGATGCTCGGCTTTCTCCAGGGCGAGAACCCTGGCCTCGAAGGTGATATCCCCATTCAGGGAAAGGGAGACAAAGAGACGATCCGTACCGTAGACGGCAGGGGACCCGGGGAGTTCCCCTTCCACGGGCAGGATCCCCTTACCCTCCTTGCCGGTGCTCTCGGCAAGAAGCTGCTCGATCCAGGCGCCCAGGGGAGAGAGGATCGGGGAAGAGATCAGGGTAAGCTTGTCCCGGCCCAGGGTTTGAAGGGTTCCCAGGATCGCGCCCAGGACAGCCCCCGTGTTCCGGCCCTCTGTTGGATCGGGCAGCCTCGATTGCCTGGCCATGGACTCGGCCTTCTCCAGAAGCAGGCCGATGTCGATACCAAGGAGGGCGGCGGGGACCAGGCCGAAAAAGGACAGAGCGCTGTAGCGACCGCCGATGTCGGGATCGTTAAGAAACGTTTCCCGAAAACCGAGATCATTTGCCAGGGTATGAAGGGCGCTTCCCGGATCGGTTATCGCGATAAAATGGTTTCCCGCGTCCTGGACCCCTAATTTCTCCAGAGTCCGGTTGTAAAAATACCTGAAAAAAGCAAGGGTCTCGGAGGTGGTTCCGGATTTTGTGGAGACCACGAACAGGGTTCTGGACAGGTCGAGCCGTTCTGCGTGAGCCCGAACAGCCGCCGGGTCGGTAGTATCGAGTACTCGCAGATCGAGGTACCCTTCCCTGACACCGAAGACTTTGCCCAGCAGGTCAGGGGCCAGGCTCGAGCCTCCCATGCCCAACAACAGAGCGTGGGTGTATCCGTCGTTTCTGGTGTTTCGAACCAGATCCTCTAACCGAGGAATCTCCTTTACCATGTTTTCGGGGCTTTTCAGCCATCCGAACCTGTTGACAATCTCGGCGGGGTTTTCTTTCCAGATGGTGTGATCATGATCCAGAATCCGGGGAATAATGCGCCCCTCCCGGAGCCTGGTGAGGGATGCCGTCACTGCATCGGTGTACCTTCCCATCTGGTAAAGGAATTTTGTCCGGTTCATGAGAGCTCCCTGGAGCAAGAATGTAGAAAACAGGATGCAGAACGCAGAAGAAAAGCCGAAAAACACCTTGACGAGAATGGCAGGGCAACGAACGCTTTTCAACTTTCAACTTTCAACTTTCAACTTTCAACTTTCTACTTTCTACTTACAATATTTCCTTTCCATCTCTTTAACCTTCCCCAGTCTGCGGACGTGTCTCTCCTCCCCGGAAAAACGCGCTGCCAGAAAGGTCCTTACCAGCTCCAGGGCCAGCTCCGGGCCGATAACCCGGGCCCCCAGGACTAGGACGTTGATGTCGTCGTGCTCCACACCCTGGCGAGCAGAGTAGGTGTCGTGGCACAGGCCCGCCCGGATGCCGGGGATTTTGTTTGCGACAACGCTCACGCCGACGCCACTCCCGCAGATGAGGATCCCTCTGTCCGCACGTCGGGCGGCCACCATCTCTCCGACGTCGCGGGCGATATCGGGATAGTCCACGGGATCGGTGCTGTGGGTTCCCAGATTGGTCATCCGGATTCCTTCGTCGACAAGTGATTGGAATATTTTTTCTTTAAAATAAAAGCCTGCGTGGTCGGAAGCGATAACGGTTCGCATGAAGATACCCGCCTTCGGGTTTCGCTGACAGCCAGGGGCTGCCGGCTAATGGTTTTCATCTTTTGATTACCATATCGCAGGAACCTTTGAAAGCCGGGGAAGTCGGAAGGTGATTAATTTTTTGATAATTTTTTTAAACATTTTTCACGTTCCGGGGGTACAGTAATAATCAGTGAACCCTGTTTCCGTCATCGTCATGGTCAGATGTCTTTTCCGGGAGGTTTTGATGAACCGGTTTGAAGATTGTATTCACTCGGGAGAAAAGAAAGGGCTTTTCTCCGAGGGGATCGATGTCATCCAGGTCAATGTGGGGCTGCGATGCAACCAGACCTGTACCCATTGTCACCTTGGAGCATCACCCCACCGTGATGAGATCATGGGATGGTCCACCATGGAGAAGATCCTGGACCTTGCCCGGATCGTTCGTCCGGAGATGGTGGATATCACGGGGGGGGCTCCGGAACTGAACCCTTGTCTTGGGAAGTTCATTATTGCCCTTGCGGACAAGGGTTTCGAAATTCAGGTCAGGACCAATCTCACGGCCATTGCCGAACCGGAGAACCGGGACCTGATGGAACTGCTAAAAAGCCGTCGCGTCAAACTGGTGGGATCCCTTCCCTGCTACCTGGAGGAAAAGGTTCGGGACCAACGTGGAGAAGGGGTTTACGAAAAGAGCGTTGAGGCCGTTCGACAATTGAACCGACTGGGATACGGTAAAGAGGGAGGGCTCACATTGAACCTGGTCTACAACCCCGGCGGGCCTTTTCTCCCCGGGGACCAGAGGATCCTGGAAGAGGACTACAGGAGGGAGCTCGGCAGCCGGTTCGGTCTCACCTTTTCGAACCTTCTTACCATCGCCAACATGCCCATCGGCCGTTTTCTCGAGATCCTCGAAAAAAAGGACCGGTACGAAAAATACATGGGACTCCTCGAGAGGAACTTCAACCGGGATACGGTTCCCGGGCTCATGTGCCGCAGGCAGGTCAGCGTGGGCTGGGACGGGCATCTTTACGATTGTGATTTCAACCTTGCCCTCGGACTCACGGTGAATCACGGTGCCCCGGACCACATTGATCGATGGAACCCGGAATCGATGAAAACCCGGAGGATTGTCACCGGCCGGCACTGCTTCGGATGTACGGCGGGAAGCGGATCGTCCTGCGGGGGAGCACTGACAGAAGCAGTGTAGAATGCAGGGTGCACCCTTCGACAGGCTCAGGGCCTACGGGAGTGCAGAGTGAAGGAAAAATGGGTTCCTCCAGGATCCAGGAATCAGGATCCAGAAGCTAGCAGGAAATACTTTCTACGTGTTTTTCCTCTGAACTCTGAACCCTGAACTCTGAACTGGTTTTCCACGTTGAACGTTAAACATTAAACGTTAAACTCCTTAAGGTGTTCCCGTGATTGAAGAACAGAAAGAAAAAGACCGTTCGTCCGGGCTCTGGCGTCCGGTGCTCCTCCTGGGCGTTGTCATCCTGATCATCACCTTGTCCCGGATGTTCGGGGCCGGGGAGCAGCTCTTGCGTTTGAGGGACTGGATCGCGGGTCTGGGTCCTGCCGGCCCTCTGGTTTTCGCGGTGGTCTATGCCTTTGCCACCGTTGCGGCCCTCCCCGGTTCCGTTCTTTCCGTGGCCGCGGGAGCCCTTTTCGGGCCGGTCCTCGGTGTTCTCACCGTCATCGTTGCTGCCACCGTCGGAGCCTCCCTGGCTTTTCTGGTGTCCCGCTACTTTGCCCGGCAGGCGGTGGCCGGATGGCTGGAGAAGAACGACCGCTTTCGAAGGCTCGACGACCTGACGGAAAAACACGGGGGCATTATCGTGGCTGTCACCCGGCTCGTTCCCCTGTTCCCCTTCAACCTACTCAATTACGGTTTCGGGCTCACCAAGGTGCCGTTTAAAACCTACGTCTGGTGGTCGGCGGTGTGCATGCTCCCGGGGACGGTTCTTTACGTGGTCGGTTCTGCCGCCATCTACGAAGCTGCGGCCGGAGGGCGGGTTCCGTGGGCCCTCGTTGTCGTGGTTATTCTTGTACTCGGGCTGATCTCTTTCCTGACAAGGAGGATTAAAAGGGGCCTTCAAGGAAAAGGTTCGCCCGAAAAAATAACCGGAGGTCAATCCGATGGATAATGCGCCGCGTGTTGTTCCTCCAGACGCGTTTAACCGGAAGCTGGAAGAGAACGTCCACCCTCCAGGTTGGATCAACCCCGATCCAGCTCCCAGATACAACATCGTCGTCATCGGGGCCGGGACCGCCGGCCTGGTCACGGCCGCCGGAACGGCTGGTCTCGGAGGAAAAGTGGCCCTGGTGGAGCGCCACCTCATGGGAGGAGACTGCCTGAACACCGGTTGTGTCCCGTCAAAATGCCTCATCAGGTCGGGCCGCGCCGCCGCGGCCCTTAGGGACGCCGGTCCGTTCGGAATCCGCGGGATCGATGGGTATGAGGTGAATTTCCCGTCAGTAATGGAGCGGATGCGGCGGCTCCGTTCCGGAATCAGCGTAAACGATTCGGCGAAGCGGTTCTCAGAAGAACTGGGGGTGGACGTGTTCCTGGGGGACGCCCGGTTTTCCGGAACCGACACCGTCAACGTGGACGACACAATCCTTAAGTTCCGAAAAGCCGTCATCGCCACCGGAGCCAGGGCTTTCGTACCCTCTGTCGACGGTCTTTCCGAGGCCGGTTTCCTCACCAACGAGACCGTTTTTAACCTCACTTCACTACCGGAAAAACTGGCCGTGATCGGGGCCGGCCCCCTCGGGTGTGAGCTGGCCCAGGCCTTCGCGCGGTTGGGCAGCCGGGTCTTTCTTCTGCAAAGGGGGGATCAGATCATGCCCCGTGAGGACCCCGACGCGGCCCGGATCGTGGAAAGAGCGATGGTGACGGAAGGCATCGAGCTGATCCTCCCGTGTGACCTCAAAAGGGTGGAAAAGACACGGGACGGGAAGGTCATCCACCTGGAATGTGAAGGGGACGCCAGGCAGATCACCGTGGACGAGATCCTCGTAGGGGCGGGCAGGGTGCCCAACGTGGAAGGGTTGGACCTGGAACAGGTGGGGGTCTCTTTCGACAAGAGGAAAGGGATCAGGGTAGACGAGTACCTGCGCACCGACAACCCGAGGATCTTCGCCGCCGGGGACGTATGTTCCCCTTACAAATTCACCCACGCGGCCGATGCCATGGCCCGCATCGTCATCCAGAACGCTCTCTTTCTGGGGCGGAAGAAGACCAGCGCCCTTAACATCCCATGGTGCACTTATACCGACCCGGAGGTTGCCCACGTGGGGGAGTACGAAAAGGATCTGGAGAAAAAGGGGATTCCCTTTCGGACTTTCACGATTCCCATGGCCGAAGTGGACCGCGCCATTGCTGAAAGTGAAACGGAGGGGATGGTAAAAATCCATGTGCGGGAAAGAAGCGGAAAAATCCTCGGCGCTACCATCGTTGCGTCTCAGGCTGGTGAGATGATCGGCGAAGTCATCACCGCCATGCGGGCGAAGATGAGCCTCGGGGGCCTTTCCGGGGTTATCCACCCGTACCCCACCCGGGCCGAAGGGATTCGTAAGGCAGCCGACGCTTACAATCGAACCCGTCTCACCCCGGGAGTTAAACGATTGTTTGAAGCGATATTGAAATGGCAGAGGGGAGGGAAATAACAGGAGCCAGAATCCAGGAGTCAGGAACCGGGAGGGTTAACCATCCAACTTTCTTCTTGATTCCGTTTATGCAGGCTCCTAGAATTTTACTTGTCTCCTCCAGTCGATCTAGAATGATCGCTGTTTTTGCGTATGCCAAATCTTCTAACAGGATAAGGTAATTCCGATACTCCTCCGAGGAACCTTGTGAGACATTCAGAAATCGAATCTTATCTGGGAGTGTTCTTTTATTAAAACCTTCGGCAATGTTGGTTGGAAGTGAGACAGAGGCACGTCTAAATTGAGATGTAAGCCCATAAAGCTCATGATTCGGGAATGATCTGGTTAAGAAATATATATCAAGGACAAAACGATGAACTTTTTGCCAGAGAATAAGATCACGGAAGTCTTTTGCAGGGATCTTTGCCACCTTGTTCTCCTTTGGGAGTTGTTTTTGCTGGAATTTTTCCCCTTTCAATACTCCAATTGCAATAAACCTGCCGTTGCATCGCTCTCCCGTTCTGATTTTTCTCCTGACTCCTGGATTCTGGCTCCTGGTTTCTGAGTATTATGAAAAACCGTCCCCATCGTTTGATCCTTTTCACCCGCTACCCCGTCCCCGGATCCACCAAGACCCGCCTCATCCCGGCCCTGGGTGAGCAGGGGGCCGCCGACCTCCAGCGGGAGATGACCGAGCACACCCTGGAAAATATCCGTCCTCTCCTGAACAAGGGTGTGAGGATCGAGGTCCGTTACGAAGGGGGAGGGCCTGGTGTCATGGCACGGTGGCTCGGGGAGGATCTGGCATTTGCGCCCCAGGGAGAGGGAGATCTCGGGGAGCGAATGGAACGGGCCTTTCAGGAAGCTTTCGCCCAGGGGGAGCGAAAAGTGGTTCTTGTCGGCAGCGACTGTCCGGATCTTACAACGGAGGATCTCCGGGATGCCTTCAATATCCTCGACAGCAACCCGGTGGTTCTGGGCCCGGCGAGAGATGGAGGGTACTACCTCATCGGAATGCGGACCGAATCTCCCGACGGGCTGTTTCCGATCCTCTTTTCGAACATCCCGTGGGGAACGGGGGAGGTTCTTTCCCGAACGGTCAACTCCCTTGCGGATGCCGGCCTCGACACGGGCCTGCTGGATGAAAAGAACGATGTGGATGAACCGTCGGATCTGGTGTATTGGGAGAAAATACAGAAAGTAAAGTGCAGAGTGCAGAGTGCAGAGTACCGAGCACAAACCAGGTCCAGGTCTGATATCCTTATCCTTTCAACCGCTACGATTTCGGTGATTGTTCCCACGCTTAACGAAGAGGAGAGGATCGGGGAAACCCTCCGCCAGATCGGGGATGAGGATCTGGAGATCATCGTTGCGGATGGGGGCAGCATCGACAAGACGGTAGAGGTCTGCCGGAAGGCAGGGGTAAAGGTGATCGATTCCCAACCAGGCCGGGCCGTCCAGATGAACGCCGGAGCGGCGGAGGCTTCCGGTCAGATTCTGTTGTTCCTCCATGCGGACACCCGGCTTCCTGCAGGGTTTCCCGGTATGGTCCGTGGGGTCATTTCCTCTGGTGCTGCGGGCGGTGCCTTCTCCTTCGGTACCGATTGGGACATTTTTCCAATGCGCGTCGTGGCGTGGGGGGCCAACCTGAGGGCACGTTTTTTCGGAATCGTTTTTGGCGACCAGGGGATCTTCGCTCGCGCTGACTGGTTCCGGAGGGTCGGAGGATTTCCGGATATTCCCCTTCTGGAAGATTTCGAACTCGTGCGTGCCTTAAAAAAGAATGGGCGTTTCCAGATCCTTCAAGGGAAAGCCGTTTCGTCAGCCCGCAGGTGGAAAAACCGCGGCATCTGGAGAACGACCCTCACGAACCAGGCAATAACCTTACTGTACCTGGTGGGGGTGAATCCCGAAAAGCTGGACCGGTGGTACAGAGGGGAAACTTAAAGGTTGGGAGTTTGAGGTTTGATGTTTGAAGTTGCAGGGTATTTGTAGATGCGTTTGTGCGTAAAGCGTAATCGCGAAAGATCATGTCCCATCATTCACCCAAGTTCCTCGCAATCACCTGGGAAACAGGTTCAACGTTCAACGGGTCTTTCCTTGGATCTGGGATTTTGGATCTTGGATTTAATTTTTTTGAAATATGAAATCAGGTGCGGATAACCGCGTCAATTAAAAGGGAAGTTTCACAAGCTTTCAGGTTTACGTTAAAATCTTATTGAGGTTTCCCATGGGTGCCGATAGGATGTTGGGGGAAACTTGGACGGCCAGGAGGTGGAACATGAAAAGAACGATTTTTGAACTGTTCGCTAAATCCCCGTTCGGCCCCCTTCAGAACCACATGGTAAAGGTCATGGACTGTGTTCGGATGGTTCCGGGTCTTTTCCACGCCCTGGAGGAGGATGACAGGGAAAGGCTGAATGAACTCTCAGAAAAAGTGAAAAAAGCCGAATTCGATGCGGACGAAATCAAAAACCAGATCAGGGGTGACCTGCCCAGCACTGTTTTTACTCCTGTTGACAGGGTCGACCTTCTGGACATCCTCCGGTTCCAGGACAATATCAGTGACGTGGCTGAGGACGTAGCGGTTGTTCTCACTATGAAGCCCCTTCCGTTCCCGGAGGATATCCGTGAGCTTTTCTGGAAGTTTATGGATCAGGTCATGGTCACCGTGGAGCAATACTTTAAAATCAACGATGAGCTGGACGAATTGATGGAGGCCTCCTTCGGCGGGGCCGAGGCCGGGAAAGTGATGCAGATGATCTCCAGCCTGGGTGAGATGGAGCATGACACGGATCGCAAACAGCATGAGCTTTTGCGCAAACTCCTTACGATGGAGGAGGAGTTAGGCGCGCTCAACATTGTTCTATGGATGCGTGTCTTCCAGTTAGTGGGCGATATCGCCAACGGGGCCGAGCGGACCGGGAACCGCGTCCGGCTTTTCCTGACCAAATAAAAAAACCATGCTGGAACTGGGGACCTGGGTCTTCTGGGGAGGTGTGGCGGCCTGCCTCTATATGGCCTGGAACATCGGGGCCAACGACGTCGCCAACGCCATGGGGACCTCCGTCGGATCCCATGCTGTTTCCCTTCGCCAGGCTGTCCTCCTAGCCGCCGTTTTCGAGTTTGCGGGTGCTTTTCTGGTGGGCGGACATGTCACCGACACGGTCCGCAAGGGGATCGTGTCCCCCTCGATCTTCGAGGGGGAACCCGAGCTGTTTGTCCTCGGCATGCTTGCCGCCCTTCTGGCGGCAGGCATCTGGCTGAACCTGGCGACTTACCTGGGGCTTCCCGTTTCCACGACCCATGCTATAGTCGGGGCGGTGGTGGGGTTCGGACTTCTTGTGGGAGGCTCATCCGCCATTAAATGGGGCAAGGTGGGTTCCGTTGTGCTCAGCTGGGTCATATCTCCTCTCGTTGGAGGTGTGATCGCCTGGCTGACCTTTACGTTTATCAAAAGAACCGTGCTGTCCTCCTGGAACCCCGTCCGGGCGGCCCGGCGAGCCGTTCCCCTCCTCCTTATCCCTGTGACGATGATCCTCGTTCTATCCATGCTCTACAAGGGTCTGAAGAACCTGCATCTCGACGTTGGTTTCGGCAAGGCTCTTGTTATTGCCCTTATGGTTGGGATCGCCGTTTTCTTCGGTATGAAAACCCTTCTTTCCTGGAAATACAACTTCCGGCCCAGGAAAAGAAGGGATGCCTTTGATCAGGTGGAGGGGATCTTCGCCTATCTCCAGGTGGGGACCGCATGCTATGTAGCCTTTGCCCACGGGGCCAACGATGTGGCCAACGCCATCGGGCCCTTCGCGGCTATCGTGGCTGTCTTTAAAAGCGGGGATCTTGCCATGAGTGTTCCGGTTCCCCTGTGGGTCCTGGGTCTGGGGGGGATCGGGATCGTGGTGGGACTGGGAACGTGGGGCTACCGGGTCATTGATACCATCGGGAAGAAGATCACGTCCATTACTCCCAGCCGTGGTTTTTCGGCGGAATTCGCCACCGCCACCACGGTGCTGTTCTGCTCAAAGCTGGGCCTTCCCGTTTCCACCAGCCACACTCTGGTCGGTTCCGTCATCGGTGTGGGGATGGCCAGGGGGATGGCGGCTCTCAACCTGGCGGTCATCCGTAACATAATAAATTCATGGATCATCACCATCCCGGCGACGGCTGCGATCACGGCCATGATCTTTCTTGCCCTGAGAACGATCGCGCTGTGAAAATCGACGGGTCTCCTAACCCTTTCCTAACAATTCCTTGAAAGAAAAATTTCAATTCTCTGGCATGAAGCTTGAGAAAGAACGAGGAACTGTCCTGGTTAAAGATGTGATCTGCTTGGTTGTAGGGAAGATCGTTCGGTACCAGCTGGAGGATCTCCCCAGCTACGAGAAGGACAGCGAGGATGAGTAAGGGAGAAGGAAGAATCTGGACACTAGACACTGAGTTCCCTCCTTTCCCATTGACAGTCCCCGAAGCTCGACCCTACAATTCGCCCCATGCCTGAGACCTCCTATTTTCTCATCTTTCCTGCTGTTGGAGCGCTGGTGGGCTGGCTAACGAACTGGCTGGCCATCAGGATGCTTTTTCGCCCCCGTAAACCGGTGCGTGTTTTTTTCTGGTCGCTCCAGGGTGTGATCCCGAAAAGGCACGCCCAGCTGGCCGAACGCATCGCGGAAACGGTCGAAAAAAGCCTCCTCACCCAGGAAGATCTCGAGAAAGCCATGAGCGGGGTCCAGTGGCACGAGGAAGTGGACCGGATGATCAGGCGCGTTCTCCACGAGCGCGGCCCGGGGGGGATCATCGAAAAGATCCCCGGCCTCTCCCAGGCCTGGAGGAACATCGTCCTGCCTTCCCTTCAGGACGTTCTGGGCAAGGAGGTCATCCGCTTCCTCGACCGGTACCGGTCGTCCTTCGTTTCCCGGCTCCGCGATTCCGTGAATATCAGGGAGATCGTTCAAAACAAAGTTCAGCAGTTCGAGGTGGAAGCACTGGAAAGCCTGGTGCTCGACGTCGCAGCGAAAGAGTTCACCCACATCCAGTGGGTGGGCGCCGTCACAGGAGCCCTGATAGGGGTTGTTCAGGGGGTCCTTCTCCTCCTGACATCCTGACCCTCCGGCCCGATCGTTTCTTCTCCATTCCTCCCGGAAGCGCCGACCTACGTCTTTCTTTTTCTTCGAAGAAGCTCTGGAATCCGATCGTCGGTAAGAGTGCGACCACGTTTATCCCATTTGTTTGAAGTGACATGGAAAAATCGTTCACTATCGGTGATCCTTTCAGAGAATGAGACTCTTGTTGCTTTGTTGTCATGTAATACCGGGATTGTTTTACGACTGTTTTTTTAACGTTCCATTAACACGATCCTCATAAAGTGATTTTAATCTCATACACTGGGAATGCTTGAAATGAGGGAGTGTTTATGTGGGAAGGTATCCTGATCATCGGTTTTCTGCTTCTTTGTATAACCGCCTTGTTATTCAGAGGCGCCGTTACGGTTTTAAAACGTGAAAGTCTTTCCCTCCGGGAGCAGGACTCGAACAAAGGCCTTATGGAAAGTTTCGTTGAATTTTCCTTCTCCGTAATCCTTTCCCTGACCGCCTCTGCTGCTCTGGGTTTCCTTTTTGTCGGCCTGTTGGGTCTGATGGGTGTTCCTATCGACGTTCCCTGAAAGGCCGTTCATCCGGCCGAAATCACCGGCTCCCTGAAATCCCCCTTCTCCACCCTCTCTTCCAGAACCCGCTTGGTTCCTCAAACTGATATACTGAAATGTGAGGCCACGTGAATTCACCCCGGCCATTTCCCCGGCGGATGCTCACCGGGCTGGTTGATGGTAGGGCGCCATGAGAAACGACCACGAAGAACGTCTCGTCCTTCTCACCGGAGCTTCCGGCTACATTGGTGGGCGTCTCCTGCCGATCCTCGAAGCGTTGCCCTTCCGCCTGCGGTGCATGGTCCGGCGTCCCGAATATCTGACACAGCGAACGGGACCCGATACCGAAGTAGCCCCTGGGGATGTTTTCGATCCTCCTTCCCTGGTAAAAGCCCTCCAGGGGGTTCACACGGCCTATTACCTCGTCCACTCTCTGGGGGGCGGCGACGACTACGAAGAGAGAGACAGGGAGGCCGCCGACAATTTCGGGAGGGCTTCCCTGGAGGCGGGTGTCAAGCAAATCATATACCTGGGCGGTCTCGCATCGGGAGAGGACCTGTCGACTCACCTTGCCAGCCGGCAGGAGGTGGGAAGTATCCTTCGGGAGTCCGGGGTGCCGACCATCGAGTTCCAGGCTTCCATCGTCATCGGTTCCGGGAGCCTTTCCTTCGAGATGGTGCGGGGGCTTGTCGAGCGCCTTCCCGTCATGATAGCCCCTACCTGGGTGCGGTCCAGGGCCCAGCCCATTGCAGTGGAGGATGTGCTCGACTACCTGATCCAGGCCCTCTACCGGCCCGGGCCCG
This sequence comes from uncultured bacterium, assembly GCA_965603295.1. Lineage (GTDB taxonomy): Bacteria > BMS3Abin14 > BMS3Abin14 > BMS3Abin14 > BMS3Abin14 > JAFGWO01. The sequence continues at coordinate 14,064 of CBFDCL010000010.1, forward strand.
AAAACACCGTTTACGAGATCGGAGGAGCGGACCAATCCTCCTATGAGGGAATCGTGAGGGAGTACGCGCAACAGAGGGGTCTCCACCGCATGATCATTCACCTTCCGATCCTCACACCGCACCTTTCAAGCCACTGGCTTGCCCTGGTCACCCCCCTTTACTATACGGTGGGACGCCAGCTCATTGAAGGAGTGAGAAACGACAGCGTGGTGAGCGACACGAAAGCGCTGCAAGTTTTCCCCATCCGGCCCAGGCCCTTGTCCGAGGCGGTCAAGAGGGCACTGACCAACGAGGACCGTGAATTCGCCGCCACCCACTGGTCGGATTCCCCTGCCGGTCAACGGTTGTCGCACCACCATTGGGGGGGAGTCCGTTTCGGGCCCCGGCTGGTGGATTCCTATTCGAAGGTGTTAAATTACCCTCCCGAAAAGATCTTTGCCCCGATCCAGTGCGTGGGGGGGGAGAACGGGTGGTATGCCTTCGACTGGATGTGGAAGTTAAGAGGCCTACTTGATCGTCTTATCGGAGGGGTAGGCCACCGAAGGGGAAGACGGGATCCGTGTGATATCCGTCAGGGAGATGCCATCGATTTCTGGAGGGTGGAAAAATTTGAGCCCGATCGGACACTGCTTCTCTTTGCGGAGATGAAAATGCCGGGACGAGCCTGGCTTCATTTTGAAGTTGGACCCCATGAGGAAGGTTCCGAGGTTCGGATGACAGCCTTGTTCGATCCCATCGGGGTCTGGGGCCTCGTCTACTGGTACCTGGTCTATCCCTTTCATTTCCTGATCTTCAACGGGATGTTCAAGGGGATTGTCAGGGCTGTTCTGCGGTCCGAAAAGGAGTGCGACCCGTCATGATCTCTAAAAAATCCGCGGGAGGACTCGCAATTTTTCTGAGTATGTGCCTCGGGGCGGAGGTCGTCGGGGGTCTTCTGACGACCCCTGCCATCCGTTCCGGCTGGTACGGTCTCCTGGAGAAACCGGTTTTCCAGCCACCAGCCTGGGTGTTCGGCCCCGTGTGGACGATGCTCTACGTCCTTATGGCCGTGTCCGCCTGGCTCGTCTGGGAAAAGGCCGACGAAAAGCCCATAAAGATTCCCCTTGTCCTCTTTTACGTACAGCTCCTTCTCAACGTGATGTGGTCAGGGCTTTTCTTCGGAATGGGGCGGCCGGATCTGGCCTTGGCGGAGATCCTCGTGCTGTGGACCCTGATCGCCGTGGTCACCGTGTTGTTCTTCCGGGTCCGGCGGACGGCGGGACTTCTTTTTGTTCCTTACCTCGCCTGGGTTTCCTTTGCGCTGATGCTTAACGGGTCCATCTGGTGGCTCAACAGAGGAGGGGGTGCGCTTCGGGGGATCGTGAACTGATCATTCTTTCGGGGTCAGGAATGAGTTTGAAGTTTGATGTTTGAAGTTGGAAGTTGTTCTATGTTCCCTCGCCAGGGGTCGAAGGGCGGCTCAGACTGGTAGCATTGAAAGATCGACGAACAATCGTGTAGAAAACCGTTTTTAGAAGCTGAAATCTGAATTTTGAATTAACTCTGTTACCTTTCTGCGGAAATTGAATTCCTGTTTGCTGGTTTTGGCTGCTCGCTTCCTGTATTTTTCCCCTCGTCCGATTTATGGTCCCGGGAAGGGCCGGTCTTTCCATCCTCGCTGGCCCCGGGCCAATCCGCTTCCGCCGTGTATCCATCGAGGTTGTCTTCAAGAAAAAGGCTGATGGCGTCAGGGTCCTGTGCGATCCCCCAGACATCTTCAAGGTTTTTCGACTGGGAAACTTCCCCATTCACCCTGCGAACAAGGAAGATGGAGTTGGAAATGATCGGGTACTCATTGAGGTAGTGGCGGTTTACGGGATCGTCCACATTGATGACGCACATGGCCAGATGACCTTCCGAAAAGGCCTTTGCGTAGTGTTCCCGGACCGTTTCAAGAAGAATCCTCATAATCCAAATGGAAAGGTTTCGTACGTGGTTGGATGATTAAGTGACAGAGTGACTGCGTAATTGTGTGATTGCGTAAAATCCGGGCTCTGGAAGGCACACGCACCAACGCATTTTCGGGCGCATTCATTTACACAGACATGCATCAACCGGGATTTTGAATCCTTTCGGTTGACCGATATTCTTTGGATCCTCTCTTCTCTGGACTCTGGACTCTGGACTCTGAACTCTGAACAAGGCCCTGGCACGCGGAGGGCATGTGTTTTACTTCCCTTTGATGGTGATGATCGTCACTTCCGCCGGGGAAAGGACCCTCAGAGGGGGACCCCAGGTCCCGGTCCCCCGGCTGGTGTAGATCTTCGCACCTTTTCCAAGGTCAAAAAGGCCCGCGTCGTACTGGTACCGCATCCTGACGGGGATATTGAACGGGAAGATCTGGCCCTTGTGCGTGTGTCCGGACAACTGGAGCTGGAAACGCCCCACTGATGGTTCGTGAACCAGGGGCTGGTGTTTTAATAACACTGTGAAGAGGTTTCGGTTTCCCATGGCAAGAGCGGCCCCTTCATCCGTATAGGAAGCCTCTCCCGTACGGGAGCCGGCAGGATCGTCCACTCCGGCGACGCGGATCGGCCCCACTTGGGCGGATGTGCCCCGCAGGACCAGGAAACCCGCCTCCTCCATGAATCGGAGGCTGCCGGAAAGCCCGGCGTAAAACTCATGGTTTCCGGTGACCGCGAACTTTCCCAGGGGAGGCCGGTAGGAGGCGAAGAGCAGACCCAGATGGTTCGTGTGGGGAACGTTCCCGTCCAGCAGGTCCCCGGTGGAGAGAAGGATATCGGGGTCCTCATCCTGGAGGATTCCAAGGATCTGGTTGATCCGCTTTTTCCCCTCCATGAGGCCGAGATGCACATCGGATATCTGAGCGATCCTGACGGGGCCGGCGCCCGCAGGGAGGAGGTCGGTCTCGATGGTGATCCTTTCCGTCCTGAGTCCGCGGCCCTCAACGAAACCCCAGGCGGCAGCGGCTGCGATGAGAACAAGGATGGCAAGAAACGCCGGTCTGGCCGGGATGACGAGACGGTAGAAAACCGGGGCAACATTAGCTGCCAGGCGCACTCCCATGTTCCAGATGTCCCTGACCAGCCCGAGGCAGAAGAACCACAGGAGGACCGCCATCCAGATATAGGAGATCCAGGCGAGAACGGTAGCGGGAAGGACGGCTCCCTGCCTCTCGAGGATCCTCACGAGAATGGGTCCGTTGAGCATGAGAAGGAGAAAAAGGATAAGGGCCAGGATCCGCCACCCTTCCGGGCCGCAGGCCTGATGACATTTAAAGAAAAAGTAAAGGTGCATCCCGCCGAAGATGCCGAAATAAAAGAGAAGGAAAAACAGCATGGGTAACCTCACTAAAACGGGTGGAGACTTGGCTTTCGAAGGTCATTTATATTAGAATTCACCCATCCTTTGCAAGGGATGCTTCAAACGAAGTTGTCCTGGCCCGGGAATTTCCCCGGCCAGATGAAACCATGGGGGTGTGCTCATGAGAGTCCGGGTTCGGTGCCTGCTGTTTTTCTTCCTGTCCCTTTGTCTTGTACCAGTTGCTGGTGCTGCCCCCGGCCTGAACGAGAACGGGATGGCTGTGGTGCGCCTGGCTGCTGACGAGTACAATCGGATCTCCCAGCAAAGCAAGGTTGTCTCCCATCGCCCTTTGAAAGATTACGTAACGCGGGTTGCCAAAGGGCTGGTGCCCGGGGGGAGTTCGCTTCCCGGCGGGGTCTCCCTTTCGGTCACGGTTCTCGACAAGAGCCTGCCTGAGGTCTATTCCCTGGCAAACGGGGTCCTCGTGATCACCACCGGGGCGCTGCTGTCCCTCGATAATGAGGCTCAGTTGGCGGCAATCCTGTCCCACGAGGTGGCTCATCTTGTCGGGGCCCATTATCCGGGGATCTACCAGGCCTTCAAGGAGCAGGAGAGGAAAAAACGGCGGGGAGCTTTCGCTGCGGGGCTGGCTGGCGTCGTTGTGGGAGCCGCCATCGATTTCACCGTCCAGACGAAAACCCACGATGTGTACTCGGACCTCAACGCCGGGGATATCAGCTACCGGGAGGCCCTGAAAAAGGCGACGGCAATCCAGGCCAGCGCCGGGGTGGTGGAGGGGTTTTCGGATGTGTACCAGAGCCTCCCCCCGGAAACACGGGCCGGGTCCGGAGATCCGAGGATTCCGCTGGAAATGGTGGCCGACGCCGAAGGACTCAAACTCATGGTAGCGGCGGGTTATGATCCGATGCAGGCCGGGGAGGCCTGGAGGAGGATGAGGAAAACGTCTGACAAGGCGAAAGAGGGGAGCAAGGAATCCATGGCCATGGCGTTCCTTCCCCCGGAGATGAGGACCCTCATTTCAGGAGTGTCGGGGCCCATGGGAGGGATCAGGGCCGAACGCCTTACCAGGACCGTGAGCCAGAACCCCCCTGACCGGCCGGGGTTCCTCGATGCCCTGTCGGGCTCGAAGGAGATCACCGCCCTTCGGAAGGGCGCAGGCCGGACAGGGCGGAAGGAGTTCGCTTCCGTGATTGGGAATTATGTTATGGGAGATGCGAAGGAGGCTTTTGATTCCGGGGATTTCGCCACGGCCAAAACACTTTTCCAGGCGGCCTGGGATTCGGGTAAACAGAACGCCCAGATCGCCTACTACCTTGGGCGGTCCCAGGTAGGAGAGTTCGCCTTCGCGGCTTCCGACCGGGAGAAAGAGGAATCGGAAAAATACCTGCTCAAGGCCGTCAAGCTGGACCCCAAAATGCCTGAGCCGTACAAAGCCCTTGGCAACCTTTACGGGGAATGGGAGATGTACGGGGAGGCGGTTTCCATGTACCGGAAGTACCTGAAAGTTTCTCCCAAGGCATCGGATCGGAGCCGCATTGAACGGGAGATCCTGAAAATGGAAAGGAAAGCCAGATGATTAAAGGAAAAGCCGGGGCGATTGCCGTATTCGTGGTTTTTTCACTGACAAGCACAGGGTGGGTCCATCAAAGCGAAGCCGCATCGGTGAAACTGAGGTACGGTTTCAAGCCGGGGGCGGTGTACCGGGTCACGGAACAGGATCACACTGTAAGCAAAACGGTCACCGAGATGGACGTGATGGGCCAACTCCAGAGGTTCGAGAGCCCCTCCGACCAGGTGTCCTCGGGAACCTGGTCCGCCAGGGCTGTCGGAAAAGTAAAAGACGGAGTGAAACTGCAGGTTGAATACGGTCAGCGGAAAGGGGGGGAACGGTGGTCCGCCGGGAAGGTGGATGCGGGGAGCATCTTCGGGAAAAGCAGCGCCGAGGTGATCATCCATCCGGTCAAGGGAGTGATGGAGATCAAGTCCCTCCCTGCCGGGGACCAGATTATCGATATCATTTACCAGGGCCGTTTTGCCTGGATGCCGAAGCTTCCGGAAAAGGAGATCAAGGTAGGAGGTGGATTTACCCACGAGTATGTGCTCAACTCGGGAATGTACCATGTCAAAAGTACCGACGAGTATTACCTGGTTGAAGTCAAAAGCGGATTCGCTATCTTCGATGTGGAGACAAAGACGGTTGCCGTAATCCGGATGAGCCAGGCTCCTACCCCGGAAGGAATGCCGTCCGGGGTGGCAATGAATATGGGGGATATGAAGATGGCCTACAAAGGGTCCGGAACGGCCGTCTTCGATATGAAGGAAGGAATTTTCGTCGAACGCGAGGGCAAGATGTCCTACTCCAACATGGACACCACCGAGGGCTCGTCCCCTTTGCCCGGAGGAATGTCCTTTTCAAGCCGGATGGAAGGGGTGACGAAATACCAGTTCGAAATGGAAAGGGAATAGGGAAGGGCGAAGTGAATCTGACGCAGAGCCACGGAGACACGGAGAATTTGAAAATTGTAACTCGTAATCAATTATTTGGTTTTCTCGTTGGCCAGTCGCCAATAGCCAGTCAAAATCTTTTTGGATCCTGGATCTTGGATCCTGGAAAAAGAATGTTATGGAAGTCTTCCTGAAAGCAGCCGTTGCCTACTTCGTGATGATCGATCCCCTGGGGACCGCTCTGGTGTTTAACGCCCTGACGGACGGGCACGACAACCGGTACTGTTGGACCATGGCAAGCCGGGCTGTAGTCCTGTCGACCCTGGTGGTGCTCTCTTTCGGGTTCTGGGGCGTTTCCCTGCTCGGCGTTCTCGGCATCCAGATGGACTCGTTCCGCATCGCCGGGGGGCTGCTGATCTTTTACGCCGCATTCGGCATGATCACAGGACCGGACAAGGCCCAGACCACGCAGGAAAAGGAATACTTCAAGGACATCTCGGTCTACCCCCTCACCATCCCCCTGATCGCCGGCCCGGGCTGCCTTACCCTCACCATCCTGCTCTTTTCCAACGCCCGCGACGACGCGACAAGCATTCTTCCCCTGGTCCTGGCCATCTTTGCTATCTTTGCCATGACCTATGTAAGCTTTCTCTTTTCCAGGTTTTTCGCTCGCCTGGTGGGCCGAACCGTGGGCAGCATGTTCAACAGGCTGCTGGGCGTTCTCCTCGCTTCCCTGGCCATCCAGTTTGTGGCGGACGGGATCAAAGGGCTGATGGGGTAAAGGCAATTCCAAACTTCATCCGCCTTCGCTGGGAGCTACGGCGGGACATAGATTTCCAATTCCAAAGGACAGGTCTCATCCATGAGTCTTGAAGAACTGGGTTGGGGGGAACCGTTCATCACTTCCTTTCGCTCTCTGGACCTTCCCGGGTGCCTGCCGGGAAGGATCGTGTGGCAGAGCGCTTTTGACTACCGGGTTCAGGGCGAATTCGGGGAGACGAACGCCGATCTCTCCGGGAAGCTCAAACAGGATCAATTACCTGCTGTGGGGGACTGGGTGGCCCTTTGGCCCGGGTCCGATGGGGAACAGGGCGTCATCGAGGTTCTTTTGCCTCGAAAAAACTCCTTTTCCCGAAACACCGCCGGCAAGGGAGTTTGTGAACAGGTTAGCGCAGCCAACATCGACGGGGTGTTTGTTGTCTGCGGGTTAGACAGAGATTTCAACCTGCGGCGGATCGAGAGGTACATCACTCTGGTTTACGGCAGCGGCGCTTCTCCGGTGGTTGTTTTAACCAAGGCGGATCTTTCCGAAGATCCCGAGGGAGCGATCCTGGAGGTTGAATCGGTTGCCCCCGGTGTCCCCGTTCACGCGGTGAGTGGTGTGACAGGAATGGGAATGGGGGCACTGGAACGGCACATCACCCCCGGACGGACCGTAGCGTTCCTCGGTTCGTCCGGGGCGGGGAAATCGACCCTTATCAACCGGCTGTTAGGCCGGGAACAGATGCGGGTAGCCCGTGTCCGGGAGGGGGATGGGAAGGGCCGGCACACGACGACCCATCGGGAACTGTTCCTCCTTCCCGGAGGGGGGGCTGTCATCGATACACCGGGGATGAGGGAGATCCAGGTATGGGGTGACGGGGAAGGCCTGTCCGAAGCTTTTCCCGAGATAGAGGAACTCTCTGCGTCTTGCCGCTTTCGCGACTGCCGGCACGAATCGGAGACCGACTGCGCTGTCAAGACCGCCGTCGAATCCGGAGCCCTCCATCCGGGAAGGTATGGGAGCTACCTAAAACTAAGAACTGAATTCGAGAACTTTGAGCGTCGTCAGGGACAACACGCTCGGACCCAGGAGCGAAAAGAAGGGAAACGCTTCGCGAAAATGATCCGCGAGGTGGATCGGTATAACCCCAAAAGGAGATGATGCGGTGAAAAAACCGGGAAAGTCATCGTCATGTTCAACAAGGTAGTAAACTTCATTGTCCAACTCCTGATCCCCATGATCATCCTGGTTCTCATCTTCGGTGTTGCCCGCTTGTTCTGGGATATCAGGATCGTTTTCCAGGGAGGACCCATTTCCCAGAGTTTTGATCTCCTTGTGACCGACATTCTGTCCATGTTCATCGTGATCGAGCTTCTCCGTGGCACCATCGAGTATTTCGAGGCTCACCGGATCAAGATTACCCTGATTCCGAGGCGGCCTTTATATTTATCCTCAGGGAGGTCATGATCGGGATCTATTACCATTCGATGGGACCCCTTGATATCGCCGCCCGCTCCCCCCTGTTTTTTGTCGTGAGGAGTATCTTTTCTATGACCATCTGGTTTTCCCCGGAAGAGTTCGGGGAAAATCATTAGCCCTTTCCCATCCCAATACCTTCAAAACTCCCGGAGAGACGGATTGTAGTCTGATGGTACCTTCTCCCAAACCGTACATGGATGATCATCCCAGGGTCCTGGATGTCTTCGAGGAGATCTACAAGGAGCGGAACCGGCCTGAATTCATCCATCCCGACCCCCTCGAATTCGTCAGCCGCTTTGATGATCCGGATAACCAGGAAGTGGCTGGTATGATCGCCTCAGCCCTTGCTTTTGGCCGGGTCGGACATATATTAAAAAACCTGGAGACTGTATTCCGGATCCTTAGGAATCCCGCCTCGGATTTGCAGGAGATGTCCCGGGAAGATCTCAAACACGCTTTTGGCTCCTTCCGCCATCGCTGGTCATCAGGTGGGGAGTTGGCTGATCTTCTTTTTGGCATCAGGAGCATCCGGGGCGATTACGGGTCCCTTGAGAACTTTTTCGTATCGAAGGTCAGGAAAGAACACCGGGACGTGGTCATGCCCCTGGCCGGTTTCGTGGACGGCCTCAAGAATGCGTCCGGAAATGAGAGTTCGAGCCTGTTGCCCTGTCCTACGATGGGAAGCGCCTGCAAGCGTCTGATGCTTTATCTCCGCTGGATGGTGCGGAAGGACGAAGTGGACCCTGGCCCCTGGACGGGGATTTCCCCATCTATCCTGGTGGTTCCCATGGATACCCACATGTTCCGGGTCAGCAGGGCCCTCGGATTGACAACCCGCAGACAGGCGGATCTGAAATGCGCTCTTGAGGTAACAAGCTTTTTCCGGTCCCTGGTCCCGATGGATCCTGTCCGTTACGATTTTGCCCTGACCCGTGGCGGGATTCGGAATGAAGGGGGAGTCGACGGGATTCTGGAGCGTTTTTCCTGGAAATAGCAATTAGGTTGCTGAAATAAAAAAAAGACAGGCAAGTTTAAAAGGAGGATAAAGCGATGGGCATTAAGGGAACACAAACGGAAAAGAATATCCTGACAGGCTTCGCGGGAGAATCCCAGGCTAGAAACAGGTATAATTATTTTTCCAGCAAAGCGGGAAAAGAGGGCTATCGACAGATCGCGGAAATCTTTGAGGAGACCGCCAACCAGGAAAAAGAGCATGCCAAGAGGCTGTTTAAGCTCCTTGAGGGGGGCGAGACCCAGATCACGGCTTCCTTTCCCGCAGGTGTTATCGGGTCCACCGTTCAGAACCTTGAAGAGGCAGCAGGCGGCGAGCACTATGAGTGGTCCGAGATGTACCCCGGGTTTGCCAAAGTTGCCAGGGAAGAGGGGTTCGAGGACATAGCGGCGATTTTCGAGGCCATCGCCGTGGCCGAGAAACAGCACGAAAAACGGTACAGGACGCTCAAGGGGAATATCGAGGCCGGGAAGGTATTCACAAGGGACGAAACGGTGACGTGGAGATGTTTAAACTGCGGTTATCTTCATGAGGGCAGCGAAGCACCGCACGAATGCCCAGCCTGCGCCCATCTCCAGGCCCACTTCGAGCTGCTTTGTGAGAACTGGTAAAGATCAGCATCTAGAATCTGGTGTCTAGTATCTACGGTCTTGGATCTTGGATCTGAGAGTTAGAATTCAGAATATGGGAGGAAAAAATGGCGACGGAAAAACTGCAGGTCTATAAATGTGAACTGTGCGGCAATATCGTTGAGGTTCTCCACACGGGAGTGGGGGAGTTGGTGTGCTGCAACGAACCCATGGAGCTTCTGTCCGAGAACAGTGTCGATGCGGCTCAGGAAAAGCACGTGCCGGTTATTGAGAAAACGGACCGTGGATTCAAGGTCACGGTGGGCAGCGTCCCCCATCCCATGGAGGAGAAGCACTACATCGAGTGGATCGAGCTGGTTGCCGACGGCAAATCATACACAGAATTTTTAAATCCCGGCGATGCTCCTGAGGCGGTGTTCTGCATCGAAGCCGATCAGGTCACGGCCCGGGAGTACTGCAACGTTCACGGGCATTGGAAAAATTGATAAAAAGTCTAAAGTCCAAGGTCCAAAGGAAAATCAATCAACCGGGGCCCGGCATGATTCACCGCCGGGCCCCTGGTCTTTTTCCAGGACAACGGTGTCATTGCGCGCTGACATTTAAGCGAAGCAATCTCAGACAGAGCTATAGAACCGTTGCTGTCCCCGTTGGTCACCCCTGAGATCGCTTCACCTAAGGATCGGTTCGCGATGACAAACGTCTTTTTTAAACTCTCCAACCCATCCCTCACGCCCGTTCGTCCCGCTGCAAACGGGACTTACTCAAGACGCGGAGAACGCAGAGAAATTCATCTAACCTCCTTTTTTGATTTAGGTTTTCTCCGCGCACTCTGGGGCTCTGCGTGAGACAGGTTTTGATTTTCTCCGTTTTCCTAGTCCTCCATTTTCAATTCTCAATCCTCAATTAGTCCCTGCAACCTCAAACTCCCAACCTCCCAAACTCTCAACCTCCCCCCCCTCCGTTTTTGACCTGGGTCAAAATTGCTCATTTTTTGAGGGAATAAGCCTCTGTCCACGCTTTTCTTTACTGTTATGCTTGTTATATTGAACCCGTGAGCAAGGTTCACCAATCACTAATCACCAATTACGGAATTTCTGGAGGTGTTAAAATGGCAGTCAGGACAGTGGTACAGATCGACGAGGACAAGTGTGACGGGTGCGGGTTGTGTGTCCCCGGATGCGCCGAAGGGGCTCTGCAGATCGTCGACGGCAAAGCGAAACTGGTCAGCGACGTCTACTGTGACGGACTGGGGGATTGCCTCGGGGAGTGCCCTCAGGGGGCCATTACTCTGGTCCAGCGGGAGGGCGGGGAGTTCGACCAGAAAGCGGTGAACAAGCGCTTATTGAAGATGGGGAAGGGTTCCGTTTCCCACGGGCACCATTCTCACCAGCCGGAAGATCCGGGGGCGTGTCATATCGCAGGGGAGATAAAAATTGACGATCTGCCGTGCGGCTGCCCGGGTACCCTGGCCAAGAAACTGGACCGATCTCTGGAACCGGAAAGCGATGCCATACAGACGCCGGGGGGCGGCCCGGTTCCCTCCAGGCTGGGCAACTGGCCGGTCCAGATCATGCTGGTCCCCCCCCACGCTCCCTACCTGGACGGGGCGGACCTGGTCATCGCGGCTGACTGCGTACCCTTTGCCTACGGGGACTTTCACCGGAGGTTCCTCCCGGGGAAAACTCTCCTTGTGGGGTGCCCCAAATTCGACGACGTTGAGGCCTATGTAGAGAAACTGACCGCAATCTTCAGGGACAGGAATATCCGGTCTATCGACGTCGTCCATATGGAAGTGCCCTGCTGCAACGGGTTGATCGCGCTGGTGCAAAGGGCGCTGGATGAAAGCGGCCGTCGGATCCCCACAACCCTTTTCAAGGTCGGCATCAAGGGGGATTTCGTGGAGGAAAGGGCCCTGCCGGGAGCGGCGGCGTAGGAGAAACAAGTTTAACGTTTAAAGTTGAATGTTTAACTTAGGAATTCGGGAAAAAATGGAAAATGGAAAATGAATAATTGCTGATGTGATCTCTGATCTGTTTCCAGCCCTCCATTTTCTATTTACCTCCCGAGATCTTAGGCCAGGACCAGAACCAGAACTTATTTCTCCATTTGATTGAACAGTATGAGTGGTTAAATTAATATATCCTAAAGATCAATAGACCGTTCAAAAGAGGAGGAACGACATGGAGTTTCGCAACGCGTACGGTCCCTTTGAGGCCATGATGCTGGGGGTGGAGCTGGAAGAAGCGGGACGAATGTTTTACGATCGGATGGCAAAATCCTGCGCTGATTACAGGGTTAAAAACCTCTTTAAAGAGCTTGCCGAGGCTGAAATCAAACATAAAAAAGTTATCAGGGAAGAGATTGAACCGCTGTATGCCCCCGATTGGTATCGGGAAGAGGACCATCAGATGATGGCTGAGTACCTCAACAGCGTACAGCATCAACAGGTTTTCCCGGATCCGAAGGATGAGGTGGCCTGCAATCAGGCTGCATCAGATTACGTTCAGGCTGTTGAAGTCGGGATCAAGGCTGAAAAACAGTCCATCGAATATTACACTTTTCTCCGGGACGCGACACAGGATGAGAAGGGTAAGGATGTTTTCGAGCGTTTGCGAAAAGAAGAGGTTGGGCATCTGGAAATGCTCGAGGGAATGAAGGAGTATCTCTGAACCGGACCCCAGGAGGAAGGAGGGAACCGGCATGACCGAAAAAAGGTCCGCCCAGGTTGAGGCTCTGCAGATTGCCCTTGAGACGGAGAAAAGGGGCTACCGGTTTTACAGGATCGCTGCAAAGAGCACGGTTGATCCCACCGGCCGCACGGTTTTCGAACAGCTGGCAAAAGATGAGATCGAACATATGGGCGTCTTTGCCACTCTGTATGCTTCCCTAAACAACGACGAACCGTGGATGACTTACGAGGAGGCCGTGGAGAAGTTCGGCCGAACCCCGGCCGGCCAGATTATTTTCCCGGAGGAGCCAGACGAAGTCTCAGAGCGGTTTAACGATGTGGAGGCGTTAAGAGAAGCCCTCGAATTCGAGAAGAAAGCCGTCCGGTTCTACACCGAAAAAGCCGCCGAGGTCGATGATACCAAGGCGAAATCGTTCTATGAAAAGCTCGTGGAGATCGAGGGAGGACACGTGATAATCATCCAGGCCGAGATCGACTCCCTTACCGGCGCTGGTTTCTGGCTGGGCTTCCAGGAAATTTCACTGGAGTACTGAAAGGCGGACACGGAGACCAACCTTCGCTGAAGCTTCGGCTGGCAAGCATGGGGACACGGCGACATGAAAAATTCAGGGCGGCTTATAGGCCGCTCTTTGCTTTTTGGGGGATTGGTGGTTAAGCTAATACCGGTGATTGGTGATTAGACGCTGTAATTGCAGCCCAATGCCCAAAGCCCAAAGAGAAAGCAAATTACCAATTGCAGGCTTTCACGTTAGACGTTAAACGTTGCGCAAGGAGCTAAGATGTTCTTTCGTCTGTTTCTTCTGTTTACGGTGGTCCCGGCTATCGAGCTTTTTCTTATCATAAAAGTCGGGCAATCCATCGGTGCAGCCAACACGATCTGGCTCATCGTTGGGACCGGGATCCTCGGAGCTTATTACGCCCGCCAGCAGGGGTTCCGCGTGGTGTCCAGCATCCAGTGGAAGATGGACCAGGGCCAGGTCCCGGGAGACGATCTGGTCAACGGCGCGATGCTCCTGGTGGGAGGGGCCCTTCTCATCACACCTGGGTTCATCACGGACTTTTTCGGTTTTTCCATGATCTTCCCTCCCACGAGGGAGGCCATCAAGGTTGCCGTGAAACGTGGGCTCGAAAAGAAGATCAGAGAGGGGGAGATCAGGGTTCATCACCACTGAACACGGAAGAATGCAGAAGGTAGAAGGCAGAAGAAAAACTGGGGGAAAAAGCTGATTCAACAGGGATAAAGGGGATCAAGAGGATGGGGATTAGGCGCGGGGCGAAGTAAAGGCCCAACTTGGAACTCTGAATTTCACATTCCAGATTTCAAATTCCAAAAAATGGCGCGAAGCGGGTGCTTCGGAGCTTTTCCTGAACTCCCAGTCCGATGACAGCCCCGACTCCGACGATCCCGATAGGGGTGAAAAAGCAATTCTTACTCTGGATCCCGGACTCCGCACTCAACACCTGTTTAACCGACAAATAACCACTTGTCCTCCTCCTGCCCGATTTTTTTCAGTATCTCCCTGGCTCTGTTTCTCACGCCCGGGACTCCGAAGGCGGTCAAAATGAAATCGGCGTAAAAGACCTGTTCCTGCAGGGGGTTTCCGGGCTTCCAGGCGATGGATGTGACCTGAAACCCCTTTTCCGCCAGGCTCCGGGTCCAGCGTCCCCGGGCTTCGGTGGGTCCCAGTACAGCGAGCTTTTTAATATGTCTGTCCTTTAATTCCCCTGCAAGATGGAACAGTTTGCATCGGTGGAACGCCTCAGGCGTGCACCGCTCCGAATTGCGAGTCTCCCTCGCCTCGTGTTCACGCCAGGAATAGAGCTCCTCAGGGTGTTTGATGAGATTCACACCTGCCCGGTGAAGGCGCAGCCACAGGTCCAGGTCCTCGGGGAAGGGGCCTTCCCGCCACCCTTCCGCATCGGTCAGGATCTCACGCCGGAACATGGCTGTGGCGTGAGTTACCGTGGACTCGACATAACGCTCTCGACGAATCTGATCCGGAGTCAGGAGGGAGTTCTGCCAGCCGATGTACCGCTCCATGTTGGGGGTTACGGCCTTGGAGGGAAATAGGGCCACCGCGCTTCCGGCAACCCCTGCTGAAGGTTCATCTCCCAGGAGATTCAGAAGGTTTTCAAGGCGATGGGGTCCGGAGATGTCGTCAGCGTCCATGCGGGCGATATACGGAGCCCGGGAATGGACGAGGGCCGTATTGAGGGCCCCTACGATACCCGACCCTTCGTTTTTCAGGGAGAGAATGCGCTCATCCCTGGTGCTAAAAGCGCACAGGATCTCCCAGGTTCCGTCCCGGGACCGGTCGTCCACGGCGACAAGGCGCCAGTCAGGGAACGTCTGGACAAGAACGCTTTGCAAAGCCTCAACCAGATATGGCTCGCCATCCCTGACGGGCATCAGGATATCTACCAGGGCCATGGGTGTATGGTAGCAAGGGAAAGGGGAAAGGGGAAAAGAAGGTTTAACGTTTAACGTGAAAGGAAGTTCAGGGGTTTAAGATCCCATTATTTTCGGTCCAACGTCCAACGTCTAACGTCCAACGAAAGGAGCAGGTCAGCGTTCCGGGTTCAGAGGGAAAGGCCGTGATTGGTGACTCGTGATAAGTGATTGGGGAATAATCTTAGATCTCATAGTCTTCGGTCCAAGGTCCAACGTGTTTACAGCAACTTCAAACCTCAAACTTCAAACGGTTTCCAACTCTCCATGGCTTCGTCGCACCATCGCAAAGTCGCCCAGTCGTGAATGCCTTCTGTCTTCTGAAGTCTGGCTCCTGAAAAAAAGGGCCGCTTTGCGCGGCCCTTTTCACTTTCCCCTTTATCCTTTAACCTTTTCCCTGGGAAAGCAGATCCTTCCCCCTCGGATAGCCCATCCTGACCAGGATGGTCTCCAGGGGACACCAGCGGGTGAACGCCGACTGGATGAGGTTGATCGCCACAAAGGCGGGAAGGAGATACCAGAGGGGATGGACAATGGCGCCGAGGAGGACACCAATGGCTACCATCGTCCCGGCAAAGATACGCACGGCGCATTCCACGATCATCTTCCCCTTGGTGGCCTCGCAGTGTCGGATCTCGTTAATCCAGGTGGGGTGCCTACCCTCCGCGTAGTCCATCTTTACCTTGCCCGTGAACATGGAGGTAAAGAGGGGCCAGTTTGCCTTGATGATGAAAGCGCCCATGTGGGCGATGAACCCCAGAAGGAAAAGAACCGTGGCTATGTTGTGGAGCATCGTGTTCCAGAAAGTCACCCAGAAGGGCATGGACACGGAGTGCAGGTTGTCGGCGAACTTGAACATGCCTGTCACAATGAGAAGGACGATGGAAAATCCCATGAAGGCGTAGGCCAACCGCTGTTCAGCCAGGAACTTCCCGTGTGGCGGTTCCTGCTCTCCCTTGAGGATCGCTTTGATGATGTGGATCGACTCCCTCACGTCCCCCTTCATGGGCATGATGGACCGTCCGCCCTCGATGAAGTGGTAAACGAGATGAAACACTGCGGCGAAGGTGAAGACGGCGGCGGCGAGCATGTGGATCTGGAAATTGAGGAAGAAATCGGAAGCCCAACCGAAACCCGGCACCTGGTCCAGCATGTACCTCTTGTATATGGGCATCTGCCCGAAGCCGGTAAAGAGGAGCACCAGTCCGGAAAGGGCAATGAGCCAGTGCTGTGCGATGACGAGGAAACTGTGGCGGACGACGTATTTTCCTTCGGGATGGATCCTGTCGGTTTCATGGATGCCGCGCCTCATTTCTCCACCTCCCTCTTCTCTTCAGGGACCTCTTCCCCGGTCTCGGCGTCACAGACGAGGTCCTGGGGCTCGGGGTCACTCCCTATCCCGAGGGTTCTCGCTCCCGCCAGGATCGCTCCGGCCACCGCGGCCACCGGGGCCACCAGGGTCGCCTCGGCGAGGAGGTTCGGTTTTTCCAGGGGGTTCGGATCCTCCGGGAAGAAGAACCTCTCCTTGTCCCTTTTCCGAAGTTCGGCCTCGATCTTTTCAAAAGGTACGGGACTAACGTAGAAGGTCCCTGTTCCCCCGTTCTCATCGTCGCCGTAAACGTATCCGCCGATCTCCTTGGCCCTGATCCGGGCAAGGCTCAGCATTTCACTCCTGGGACCGAAGGTGAGAGGAGCCTGATCCTTTAACCGGGACCGGCAAGCTTCTACGCAGGCGGGCGCCTCACCCTTTGCCAGTCGAGGAGCGCACAGATCACACTTGTACATAACCCCTCCACCGGCGAGCTTCGGCATCAATTTCAAGTAGATCCCCACCCCCGCCTGGCGCTGGGGGATATGCCAGGGGCAGACGGTCCGGCACTTGGCGCCGCCCATACACCCGTTCTCATGGATTAAGACGGCGCCTTTCTTATCCTTCTCGATGACCCCGAAAGGGCAAAGGGCCGCGCAGGTGGGGGTGTCGCAGTGCATGCAACGGCGTTGAATATTCAGAACATGGGTGCGGCCCTCGTGCTCAACTTTGACCTTCTGTACGTATGTCCAGTTGTAGGGGGTCAGGGTGGTTTTCATTTTCCGCCTTGGCCGCCAGTCCTCGTGTTTCTGCTGCGGCCAGTAATCCCTGACATCCTCGTCCTTTACCTCCGGATAGCGGGATTCGTTTTCCATCTGGCATGCGGAAACGCACCTTGGGACCGGAACGTCCGGGCATCCGTCGCACCGGGTCAGATCCACGAGGATCCCCACCGGCTCATCCATGGCGGAAGCCAGGGCCGGTTTTGCGCGTGCGATCCCGGCCGCGCTTCCCACCGCTGCTGCGGCCCCAAGGCGCCTTAAAAACGATCTCCGGGACAGTTTTTCTGACATGGTTTACCTCCTGCGGTTATAATTGGCCCATCAATATATTAACAAACTCTAATATTGTCAACCCTTGGAATTCAATTGAGAATTAAGGATTGAGGATTGAGAAAAATTGGAGAGTTTGAGAGGTTGAAACTCAGGAGCCAGCAGAACACCCGCACTGGGCGACTTTGCGAAAAGATCATTCCAAAGTGTACTGTAGTGGCCGCACTAAAACTTCAAACCGCAAGCCGCAAACCCTTCGACAAGCTCAGGCAGGCGGGGATGCGGCAATTTCCGGCGAAGGTATGAGACCGCTGCAGTTCCCTTCGGTCAACTCCGAGATTCCTTCGTAAAGGGTCAGCTCGCAATGACGGCCCTTCATAACTTCAAACAATGACCCTCAACCCTCACTATTGGATCGTTCCCCGGATTCCCGCGTCTTTGGCGTTGACGGAACAACTCCTCCTGACGGACAATTACCTGTCATGAAAAACCTGCGCTATACGCTGGATGAAAAGCCACCGCCCGTCCGAAATTTTCTTTACGCGGTCCAATGGGTCCTCATTGTCCTTCCCCTGGTGACCATTACGTCCAACCTGATGGCGGGGTTCCTGGGAATGGAAGCTGCGGCTTCCACGGCCCTTTTCCAGAGGTTTTTGATGGTCACCGGTGCTGTCACGGTAATCCAGTGCCTGTTCGGGCACCGTTATCCCCTCCTGGATGGACCCTCTGCCGCCCTGCTTCTTTCCGTGGCTGTCCTCGGGGGTCAGGGGCCAGGAGTCGTCGCGGGAGGGATGATCACCGGAGCAGGGGCCCTGGCCATTTTGGGAGGGGCCAGGTTGGTGGAAAAGCTCGATCCCCTGTTTACCGATCGGGTGGTGGGGGTCGTTCTCCTGCTCATATCCACCACGTTTCTTCCTTTTCTCTATCCCATGATCATCGGGGTTACCCCTGTGCGGCCCTTCGGGGATCCGGTGGTACTCCTTCTTACGGTAATTATTATGGTTGGTATCATATTGATATCACACTGGGGAAAGGGGCTGGTCGGGAACCTTTCCATTTTTATCGGCATCGCCGCCGGTTACGCTGGCATGGCCGGGATCGGGAGGGTCGAACTACCTCCCCTTGTAAGTCTTTCCTGGGTTGCTCTCCCGCAGCCCATTCTCGTCGACGGTATGCGTTTTACCCTGCCCGCCACCCTGTCTTTTTTCCTGGCCTACCTGGCTGTTCTTATCAACGGTCTGGGGAGCTACTACTCCGTTGCCGAGGTGGTCGGAAAAGAGGGTCTCCAGAGAAGGATCGAGAGCGGAATCGCTTTGACGGGGATGGGAGGAATGGCGGCAGCCGCTTTGGGTGTTGTAGGAACGGTAAGCTACAGCCTCAGCCCGGGGGTTATCCTTGTTACAAGGGTGGGGAGCAGATTCCCGGTGATCCTTTGTGGATTTCTTCTTGTTGCCCTCGGGTTTTTCCAGAAAATGGCAGCCGTGCTGGCATCGGTCCCAGGGGCTGTGGTCGGGGCCGCGCTCCTCGTCACCCTGGCGGCCCAGATGGGAGTGGGTATGTCGGTTATTGTTCACGGGGGAAAGACCCTGGAGATAAGGGATTATTTTGTGGTGGGAATGCCCCTGCTCATGGGTACGGGGGCCTCCATGATCCCGAGGGAGTTCCTTCACGTCTTCGGACCTTCCACGGGAGCCCTCATCGGGAACGGCCTCATCGTCGGTATCGTGGCGGTGCTGATGCTGGAACATGTCATCCTGCGAACTCCAAATTCCAAATTTCAAATTTCAGATTCCAAAAATAAACAAAATGATCGACAGGCCTAAATCCCTGATTGAGATGAATTAAAATCGGTGATTGTTATGTTCCAAAATTCACCGAGTTTCATAAAATAGTCTGAGATCTGAGATCTGAGATCTGAGATCTGAGATCTGAGATCTGAGAGGTGCCCCATGCGAGCCATGGTCCTGGAAAAACCAGCCGACGTTTTAACAAACCCCCTTCGAGAGGTCGAGATTCCCGAGCCGGTCCCCAGGTCGGGGGAGATCCTCATCCGCGTCCGGGCATGCGGGGTCTGCCGCACGGATCTACACACCGTGGAGGGAGAATTAGAGCCGAGGAAACAGCCGGTTATCCCCGGTCATCAGGTGGTGGGAGAGGTGATCTCCTCTGGACCTGACTGCAGCCTGTTTAAACTTGGCGACCGGGTCGGGTCGGCCTGGCTCCACTGGACCTGCGGAACCTGCCGGTACTGTTCTTCCGGTAAGGAAAACCTGTGCGAGGCGGCCCTTTTTACCGGGTACCACGTTGACGGGGGGTATGCGGAGGCGGCCGTTGTGCCGGAGAAATTTGCTTACCGGATCCCGGATGGTTTTCCGGACCTGCAGGCGGCTCCCCTCCTTTGCGCGGGGATCATCGGGTACAGGGCGCTTAAGCGTAGTAACATAAGGCCCGGCCAGCGCCTCGGCCTTTACGGGTTCGGGGCCTCGGCCCACGTGACGATCCAGGTGGCTCAGCACTGGGGATGCGAGGTCTACGTCGTGTCAAGGGCCTCTTCCCACCGCTCCCTGGCCGGGGAACTCGGGGCTGTCTGGACGGGGGGATCGGACGAACGTCCTCCGGTAAAACTGGATTCCTCCATAATCTTCGCCCCTGCCGGGGAGATCGTTCCCCCTGCCCTCGAAGCCTTGGAAAAAGGGGGGACACTTGTTAACGCGGGGATCTACATGTCCCCTGTTCCACCCCTCGATTATGAGAAACACCTCTTTTACGAGAAAAACTTACGAAGTGTCACCGCAAATACTAGAGAAGACGGACGGGAACTCATGGAGCTTGCCCCCAAAATCCCAATCCAAACCACGGTAAAGCCTTATCCTTTTTTCAATGCCAATAAGGCGCTTAACGATCTCAAGGCGGACCGGATGAACGGGTCGGGGGTACTTGTCATGGACTGAAATCCTTGGGGTAAAAGCCCAATGTCCAAAGGCCAAAGCCCAAAGAGAGAAACCGGTGTTTATGACTGGGTGGCGGTTCGATCTTCGAAAATGAACCGGATAAGATTTTTCCAGGACCAAGACTACGGCTAGGTCCTGGGCTGGGGGGTCCGGTAGATTGCTATTGTTTTGATAGCATCCTTGCAGAAACCAGGGACAGAACGCTGCCAGCTAGCAGGAACGCAGCCATGAGAACGAAACTCGTGCGGTAGTCCCCGGTCATGTCACGCACTTTCCCCACGAAGGGGATCCCGACGAATACACCCACGTTAAAAATTGTGTTCATTATCCCGTATCCGGTTCCCAGCCTCTCGGGAGAAACCACCTGCCCGGCAATGGTGAAAACGGAAGGGGCAACCAGGGAGATGCCGACCCCGAGAAACACTGACCACAGCACCGGATGGCCGCCGGCGGAAAAATACAAGAGCCATACGGCCAGGGCGGATACAGCACATCCGATAAAAGCGAGGGACCACTCCTGGCCGAACCGATGGATGATCAGGCCAGCGACGGGGGCAAAGAGTATGGAAAGGATCATGGGCAGGCTTCCAAGGAACCTCGCTGTGGGAAAGGTGATTCCACATGCAGTCAGGTGATCTATGGAAAAGGTAAAATAGGCAAGCAGGCCGATGTTAAATAAGGTCCAGACCACTGCCACTAACCAGATACCGATGCCGAGATTTCCGATTGTCCAGGCTGCGTCCCTGGAAGGTTTCTCCCTGTACTCCGGATCAAAATAGAATAGAGAAAAAGCTCCGAAGGCCGCGAGGGAAAACCAGCCGGTGGCCATGATCGGCATCACGAGGCCGAAGCGTCCGCTTAAGAAACCCAGTCCGTTGAAGGCGAGGATGGAGCCGACAGGGACAGCCGTGTTGAAGATTCCCATGGCAAGACCGAGTTGGTGCGGTGGAAAAGTTCTCGTGATTATCTGGGGCGCGACGACGATGAATATCCCCGCCCCGATCCCCGAACAGGCCCTTCCGAAATAAAGGAATGCGGGTAGAAGCGGGCTCATGAGAAGGGTGCCGATCCCCATGAGGAGAAGGGAAACGATCCCGACACGCCGGGGACCGATGGCGTCGGAGAACCATCCGCCAGGGAGGGCCAGAAAGATGCCGGGGAGGGCAAAAAGTCCCATAAGAGTGCCGGACCTGCCATAGGTAAGGCCGGTGTCGGAAACCAGGCGGGAAAGGATAGGTGGGATCATCTGCATGGTGACCCCGAAAGCCACCACACAGAAGTGGATGAGGATAAGAGTTCGCCAGCGTGATAGGGTGGCAGCTGATTCGGCGGTCGTTTTTTGCATGGGGATACTCTAGCGGCTGCGGTAAGAAAAAAATAGTTTGAAAGTTTGAGAGCGGATAGTTGAGTTTGAGGTTTGAGGTTGCAGCCTTCTCAGGCCAAAGGATCATATTCCATCCCCTTGTGGTATATGCATCAGGATTTGAAATTTGAGTTCTAAGATCATTTTCCAATCACGAATCACCAATCACCGATTGCAACTTTCAAACTCTCAAACTTCATTCCCACCCCTCTTTTGTTGTACACTTGGCAGCATGTCAGTGAATCGGGATAAAGGGTCTCCTACTGCGTCTGTTTCCATTGAAGACCTCGGCCACTTCACCGTCAGGACCGGCCTGAACCTCAGGGAGGCACTGCGCCGGGAAGGGTTGTACCTCGACGGGACGTGCGCCGACCAGGGGGTATGCGGCCGGTGTGTGGTGAGGGTTATTGAGGGCGGCATCGAAGTGCCGTCCACCGATGAAGCCAGGATTCTGGGAGACGAACGGGCGACAAGGGGGGAGCGGCTGGCGTGCCGGGTCACGGTAACCGGAAACCTGAAACTTTCGGTGGAACCCGAAAGGATACTGGAAATCGAAAAAACCGGGCGGTGGAAAGAGACCTGGGACTCGCCCCTTTGGAATCCGAATTCCTACCCCATGACAGGAACAGGGTACGGGGTGGCTCTTGACCTGGGGACCTCATCCTTCGCCGCAGCCCTGTACGACCTGGAAAAAGGCCGGCCCCTTGACATCCGATCGGGGGTGAACCCCCAGATGCCATGGGGGGATGAGGTTATTTCCCGTCTTGGCGCTGCCCGGGAGGACCCTGAGACTGCAGCCAGGCTGCGGGATGTTGTGTGGGAAAAAGTGCGCCAGATGATCCGCTCCCTGTGTCTGAGAAATGGCGTGTCGCCAGGCAAAGTCTCCAGTGTCGCCGTCGTTGCAAACAGCGCCATCCACCATCTTGCCCTTGGCCTCCCGGTGGCATCCCTCCTGGTTCCTCCTTATGTTCCCTTCGAACCCGAAGCCAGGGATTTGCGGGCAGACTGCGACCCTGTGGGGCTGGATGTGGCCAGGGATGCCAGGGTTTATTTCCCGCCTCTCGTAGGAGGGTATGCGGGTAGTGATGCGCTGGTTTCCCTTCTGGCGACAGCCAGGATTGGGATCTCCAGGGGGGTGGTTCTGGACGTGGGTACCAACACGGAAATCGCTCTGTGGGATAAAGATCGATACATGGTGGCTACCGCCCCTTCTGGCCCGGCCTTCGAAGGAGGGCGAATCAGGAACGGGATGCGGGCGGAAGAAGGGGCCATATGGAAAGTGGCCCTGAGGGATGAGGCCGTTGACATCGAAGTGATCGGCGGGGGACCTCCGAAAGGGATCTGCGGGACAGGGATCGTGGATGCCCTCGCACAGCTACTGGGAAAAGGGGTTCTGGAACCATCCGGCCTCCTGAAAAAGGGTATTCATCCCGGTGTGAAGGAAAGGGGGCTTGTCCTGAGCGAAGATCCGGAGGTCATCCTCCGGCCGGAAGATGTCGCCGTGGTCCAGGAAGCAAAGGCCGCTGTGGCGGCCACCTTTAAAGTTTTATTGAGCCGGATGAACATGGGTGCGGGTGAGCTGGGACAGGTTTACCTTGCGGGAGCGTTTGGAAGCCGTTTGAACGTGGACAGCGCGATGGCCATCGGCCTCCTGCCTCCCCTGAAGAAGGAGAGGTTTGTGTCTGCCGGGAACATGGCCCTTATCGGGGGGTCTTACATCCTGCTGTCGGAAGAGGCCCGTCAGGCCGGCGTGGACCTGGCCGGGAAGATCACCCACCTCAGCATGGCGGAGGATGAGCGGTTCGAGGAGCTCTTCCTGGAAAACCTGTACTTTCCAGAATAACTTAAAAAGCGAGTACAATTTAAGGATTGACTACAATTGATATCAAAAAGATATCTAATACAATATTCTCTTGGATCTTGGATCTTGGATCTTGGATCTTGGGTCTGATTTGAAATGTGAAATTTAAAATTGAGTTTAACCATGGAACACCTGACTGAAAATAATGAGTACCAGACTCCGGCAGGGACACCGGCCATGATCAGCCGGCTCTGCCCCAGCCTGGCTTTCCACTTCCGAATGCTGGACATCTATCGCCAGGGATGGTGGTGGGCTGTCAGGGGGGTCTATGACGGGGAAAAGTGGGTTCACGGAAGCCTTCGAGTAATCAGGGCCCTCGAGTCAGTAGGTGTGCGGTTCGACATCGAGAACCTGGGGCTTCCGGACCGACTGGGAGGCCCGGTGATTTTCATTGCCAACCACATGAGCACCCTCGAGACCTTTGTCCTGCCGGGCCTCATTCACCCGGGGAAAAAAATCGTCTTCATCGTCAAGGAAAGCCTGCTGACGTTTCCCTTCTTCGGCAGGGTGATGAGCGCGAGAAACCCTATCGCAGTGGGCCGGAAGAACCCCAGGGAGGATCTTCGCCTGGTTCTGGAAGAGGGCGCCGTTCGGTTGTCGGCAGGGAGGTCCATCGTGGTATTCCCCCAGACCACCCGAAGCAGCACCTTTATCCCCGAACAGTTCAACAGTATAGGGATCAAGCTGGCAAAACGCGCGGATGTCCCCGTGGTCCCGGTAGCCCTGAAAACCGACGCCTGGGGTCCCGGCAGGCTCCTTAAAGATTTCGGTCCCATTCGCCCGGAAAGGAAGGTGCGGATCGCCTTCGGTGAGCCGATCAGAATTGAGGACGGCGGACGGGAGCAACACGAGCAGGTCATCCGATTTATTCAGTCGAAGTTGGAAGAATGGGAGAAAGAAAGTTCACAGTTTGAAAGTTTGAGAGTTTGAGGTTTGAAGTTGCGGGCTCTTCAAACTGAAGACCTCAATAAAAAAGAAAGAGGC
The DNA here is from genome assembly GCA_965603295.1 of uncultured bacterium. Lineage (GTDB taxonomy): Bacteria > BMS3Abin14 > BMS3Abin14 > BMS3Abin14 > BMS3Abin14 > JAFGWO01. The sequence goes on from CBFDCL010000010.1 coordinate 38,335, forward strand.
AAAAGGTTCTGCGTTTTTTAGAATTACTACTTAGCAATCGTCATCTATGGACTCAGATTATTGCTTGTAGGCTTCAAACTTTCAAACTTTCAAACTCTCAAACTTATGTCGTTAATTCTCAATCCACAAGTGACCCCTAAAACTCCTCCCTCTGCCCGAAACCGTACAAAACAGACCACCTCCGAAGGAACGGCTCGTCCACTGGGCTGAAGTTCAGCACACGGGTC
>CBFDCL010000011.1:0-36109 GCA_965603295.1 uncultured bacterium
GAAGCAAAATGCCCCGCCGTGATGTTTGGATATTTCGTAGCCACCCGGCTTGTTATCCACTAGGACCGGTTCTCCCCCCGGGCAAAAGCAGCAGGCTGGGCGAGGACAATGCGGCACTCTCCGAAAAGCAGATCCACCGGTTCCGGCAGATCCCGTCCTGCTTCCATGAGGACATCCTTGCCAACAACTCCGAGGTCGGCAGCTCCATAATCAACATAGGTGGGCAGATCTTTGGCCCTTACCATGAGAAAATTAACCGAACCGTCCCGGGAAGAGAGGAGAAGCTTTCTCGAGGATTCCAGATCATCCGGCACCTCCAGCCCCGCCCGAGACAGGAAGCGAACGCAATCCGGAAGGAGGCGCCCCTTGGGGAGGGCAATGGTTACAGGGTTCTTATCCACCCGTTCTCCATATCCGGGCACCAAGGCCCTCGAGTTTGCGATCAAGCTTCTCGTACCCTCTGTCCAGATGGTAGACCCGAGAGATCTCGGTTACTCCCTCCTGCGCGCCGAGGCCTGCGAGGACAAGGGACGCGCTTGCCCGCAGGTCGGTGGCCATCAGTGGGGCACCGGAAAGGGAAGGAACCCCTTTGACAACGGCTTTCCTCCCGGAGAGGGTAATATCAGCTCCCATACGGCATAGTTCAGGTACATGCATGAACCTTCGTTCAAAGATCGTTTCGGTCACGGTGGACTGCCCCTCTGAAAGGGCCATGAGAGCCATGAACTGGGCCTGCATGTCAGTGGGAAACCCGGGGTAGGGGGCCGTCATGACATCCACCGCCCTGATCCGGTCGTCGCAGGCGGCGCGAATCCAATTCTGCCCCGTCTCAATGCGGATGCCAACCTTTTCCATCCGATCAATAACGGCCTTCAGGTGGCCGGGCACACAGTTGCGGATGGTGACATCTCCTCCGGCGATTCCCGCTGCAGCAATATAGGTCCCGGCCTCGATACGATCCGGCATGACTTCATGAGTCACCGGATTCAAGGAGTTGACCCCCTTGATCCTGATCTCGTCCGTTCCGGCACCGGTGATTCCGGCGCCCATGGCGCTTAACATCTCGGCGAGATCCACTACTTCCGGTTCTCTCGCCGCGTTCAGCAGGACTGTTTCCCCCTCGGCCAGAACCCCGGCCATAATGAGGTTCTCGGTTCCCGTCACCGTGGGCGCTTCAAATACGATCTCAGCCCCTTTCAGGCGGTCCGCCCGGGCGACCACGTAGCCGTGCTCAAGATAAACGGTGGCACCCATGGCCTCAAATCCGGCCAGGTGCCGGTTGATGGGTCTCGCGCCGATAGCGCATCCCCCTGGCTGGGAAACCCGCGCACGCCCGAACCTGGCGAGCAAGGGACCCAGAACGAGGACCGAGGCCCTCATGGTTTTTACCAGGTCATACGGGGCATCGCTTCCGCCAGCCTTTTCCGAATCGAGGGCAAGGGTGCTGTTTCCCCGGCACCGGACTCCCAGATGTCCCAACAGCACCCCCATGGTCTGAACGTCTCTCAATTGGGGAACGTTGGTCAGGATCGTTTCCCCGGAAGTGAGAAGGGATGCGGCCATGAGAGGAAGAGCGGCGTTCTTCGCTCCACTCACGGCGACCTCCCCCCTCAGGGGAACACCACCTTTAACCATGATCTTCTGGGCCATTTATTTTTGCCCTCTCACGACCCGGCCGATACCCGCCAGGTCGGGGAAAGTGGTCACGTCGGTCAACCCGCTTTTACGAAAGGTTTTCTCCACAAAAGCACCCTGGCCGGCGCCTGTTTCCACCAGGAGAACACCGCCCGGGCGCAGAAGCTTCCCTGCCGCCATCGCGAGAGGTTCGAAGAATTCGGTTCCCTCGGGACCGGGGACCAGGGCGCTCATCGGATCACCCAGGCGTACCTCATCCGGAAGGGCCGGGTATTCTCCCCGGGGAATGTAAGGGGGGTTCGAGACAAGAAGATCAAACCGGACTGTTTCCGAAAAGCATCCGGCCAGATCGGTTCTGACAAAGCGGACCCGGTTTGAAACCCCGTGATCTCGGGTGTTGGCATGAGCCAGCTTCAAGGCCACGGAAGAGATATCCGTCGCCACGGCCGATATCCTGGGGTCTACAAGGGAAAGGGTCACAGCGATGATTCCGGAGCCTGTGCCGACATCCAGAACCCTCGGGCACCCGGTCATCCGTCCCAGGGAATCGAGTGCCCTCTCCACGAGGATCTCCGTCTCGGGACGTGGATCGAGGACATCCGGGCTTGTACGAAACGCTCTCGAGAAGAACTCTTTCGTGCCCACCAGGCGGCTCACGGTTTCCCGTTCGCATCGTCTTTCGATAAGCGCCGCAAAACGAGCCGACTCTCTGATGGTAAGAACCCTGTTTCTTTCCAGGAGGACCCTATCGGGTGCGTCCCCGGTTGTGTGGCCAAGGAGGACCGACACATCCAGGGCCGGATTGGGGATACCGGCGCCCTTCAGGATCAAAACCCCTTTCCGGAACGCCTCGGCCCTGTCCAGATCTTTCATCGTTTCCACTTCAGGCAACTTCCATCGATTTGAGAAGCTCGGTCTGGTTGGATGCCACAAGCTCGCGGGTGATCTCATCGATATCCCCATCCATGATCCCCTCAAGGCGATAAAGGGTCAGGTTGATCCGATGGTCCGTCACCCTCCCCTGGGGGAAATTGTAGGTTCGGATCCGTTCACTGCGGTCGCCCGACCCCACCATGCTCCGCCTCACCCCTTCCAGCTTTGTCTGTTTTTCCTGTTTCCCTTTCTGGTAAAGCCTGGCCAGAAGGATCTTCATGGCTTTGGCCTTATTTTTATGCTGGGATTTTTCATCCTGGCAGGAAACAACGGTCCCGGTAGGGATATGAGTAATTCTGACCGCCGAATCGGTGGTGTTTACATGCTGTCCGCCGCTTCCGGACGAGCGGAAAACATCGATGCGCAGATCCTCCGGGTCGATCTCCACCTCAACGGCTTCCGCCTCGGGCATGATCACAACACTGACCGCAGAAGTGTGAATGCGGCCCGAAGACTCCGTCTCCGGGACCCTCTGCACCCTGTGAACGCCTCCCTCGAACTTGAGATGGCTGTAAACCCTGTCCCCCTTAATAAGGAGAACAGCCTCGCGATACCCCCCGAGTTCGGTGGGGCTGGTATTGAGGAACTCCCAATTCCAACCTTTCCGCTCCGCGTAACGGGTGTACATCCGCACAAGGTCGGCCGCGAACAGGGACGCTTCCCCCCCCCCGGTCCCGGCACGCACTTCCAGGATGGTGTTTTTTTCGTCGAGGGGGTCAACGGGCAGAAGGAGGAATTTGAGGTCCTCCTCCAGGGATTCGATCCCCTGCAGGAGTTTCTCCCTTTCCTCCCGGATGAGTCCCGCCATTTCGGTGTCCTTCTCTTCGCGCAGCATCATGTTGACCCCTTCGAGTTCCTCAGTGAGGCCCCGGTATCGGCGATAGGCTTCCACGATAGGGGTAAGATCAGAATGTTCCTTGGAGTAATGCCGCAGCTTTTCGGGCTTCCCGATAATTTCCGGATCGCTGAGAAGCCTGCCCACCTCCTCGTATTTCTCCTCTACCTGGGAAAGGCGGTCGATCCACCAGCTCATGGAGCCGACTCCCCTTCCTCCGACAAGGCTTCTTTCAAGGCGACCAGGGCCACCTCGATCTGATCATCCGTGGGAACTCTGGTGGTCAGCCTTTGCATGGCAAGGCCCGGAAAAACAAGAAGTCTGAAAATAGCTACGTCCCGGTAACGATCCCCCAGCTTAAGGGTCTCATAGGAGATGCCCGCGATTACGGGGATGAGTACAATCCGTGAAACCGCCTTGGCCCACAGGGGCCACGCCTGGGGAATCTGGGCAAAAACAACTATGGAAAGAAGCATGACGATGAGCAGGAAACTGGTTCCACATCGCGGATGCATGGGGCTGTATTTTCTGGCGCTTTCAACGGTGAGATCCTCCCCTGCTTCCATGGCGTAGATGCTCATATGTTCCGCCCCATGGTACTGGAAGATCCTGCGTACATCCTTGGCCATGGTAATGGCTACCAGATACAGGAAGAAAACCACCAGCCTCAAGACGCCATCCACCGCGTTGAAAGCCCATTGCCCCGTCACCCAGAGGAAATGGGATTCCAGCCAGCGAGTGACCCACAGGGGCAAAAGGAGAAAAAGGAACACGGCCAACCCGAAGGCAGCGGCCAGAGTCAGGGCCATAGCCCAGGGTCCGATCTCCTCGTCATCCTCTTCAAGGGCCTGCTGAGCACTGTAATTGAGGGCCCGGATCCCGAGGACGAGGGTTCCGAAAAGGGTTACGGTTCCCCTGAGGAAGGGCCAGTTCAGAAAAGGCCACCGGTCGGAAAGGAGGATCAGCTTGTCCTTCCTCAGGGCGATTTCGCCGGAGGGACGCCGGACCGCCACGGTCATCACCTTCGGGGCCCTCATCATGACACCCTCGATAACGGCCTGACCGCCTACCTTATGTTCGTGTGCGTTGTTCATATCCCTGGATCCGGAAGGAGGCTGAAAGAGAAGGAGGCGGCGGGGAATTCACCTCCGCGGGCGATGGCCGGGGGGTTCCACGCTGCCTGTGGGACAATCTGTTCAGGTCGGAAATCTGAGAGAGAGGCCGGGCCTGTACGCTCACGCTGGCTTATTTCTTCTGGTAACGCCTCTTGAACTTCTCGACCCTGCCGGCCGAGTCCATGAGCTTCTGCTTCCCGGTGTAAAAAGGATGACAGTTTGAGCAGATGTCTATGGTGCGGTCTCCGATGGTGGACCCGGTGGTATAGGAGGCCCCGCAGGCACAGGTAAAGGTGGCTTCCTTGTATTCCGGATGAGTATCTTTTTTCATTCTGTATCACTCCTGAATCAAATGTTATCAAAAAGAGCAGCAATTTTTAGCACAGTTGCCCTTTTTTGGCAAACAAAACAGGGATAATGCGGTGACAGGTTCCGGGTCAAATGCTCACGGAAAAAAATCGTTTCCCGGAGAGCCGTTAACCGCCTGGAGGACAGGGTGAACGTCATTCGCTCATCATGTCGAAGAAACCTTGATTGTTCTTGGTCCCGTTAAGCTTGTCGAGGAGGAACTCCAGGCTGTCCACAACGCTCATCGTAGCCAGGACCTTGTGCAGAACCCAGACCCGGTTCATCTCTTCCTCCGAAATGATCAGCTCCTCTTTTCGCGTGCCCGACTTGCTGATATCGATGGCCGGATACACCCTTTTTTCCACCGGGCGCCGGTCGAGATGAAGCTCCATGTTGCCTGTTCCCTTGAACTCCTCGAAGATCACCTCGTCCATACGGCTCCCCGTATCAACCAGAGCGGTGGCGATAATGGTAAGGCTCCCTCCCTCCTCGATATTTCTGGCGGCCCCGAAGAACCGCTTTGGCCTGTGGAGCGCATTGGAATCCACACCTCCCGAGAGGACCCTCCCGCTGGGCGGTTGAACGGTATTGTAAGCCCGGGCAAGACGTGTGATGCTGTCAAGAAGGATGACAACGTCTTTCCCATGTTCCACCAGCCTTTTCGATTTTTCAATTACCATTTCCGACACCTGAACATGGCGTGTCGCCGGCTCATCAAAGGTGGACGAAATCACCTCACCCTTGACCGACCTCAGCATGTCCGTTACCTCTTCGGGCCTCTCGTCGATAAGGAGGACGATGAGATATATCTCAGGATGGTTCGTGCTGATGCTGTTGGCGATGCTTTGAAGAAGCATGGTTTTGCCCGTTCTCGGGGGAGCTACAATAAGGCCTCTTTGCCCTTTTCCGATGGGAGTAATGATATCCATGATCCGCATGGAGAAATTTTTCCGGTCATCGGTTTCGAGGTTGATCCTCTCGTTGGGATGAAGGGGGGTGAGGTTGTCAAAAAGGATCTTGTCCTTGGCTGCCTCGGGGGGCTCGAAGTTGAGGCTCTCCACTTTCAGGAGGGCAAAGTATCGCTCCCCTTCTTTCGGCGGCCGGATCTCCCCGGTCACCGTGTCCCCCGTCCGCATGGTAAATCGCCGTATCTGTGAGGGAGATACGTAAATGTCGTCGGGCCCGGGCAGATAATTGGAATCCGGTGACCTCAAAAATCCGAAACCGTCCGGAAGGATCTCCAGAACACCACTTCCGTAAATGGATTTCTTCTGTTCCGCCTGCGCCTGCAGCATGGCGAAGATCAGATCCTGCTTACGCATGCCGCTGACGCCCTCGATCTTGAAATCAGCGGTCGCTATTTTTGTTAATTGCCCGATGGACATCGATTTGAGTTCGGTCAGGTCCATTGTCGATTCAGCTCCTTGAATAGTGGGAGTTCCCGGCCCCTCCCCAGGGCCAGAGGCGATAAGCTTCGTCCGCGCGCCGCAGATGAACCCGGGCTAGTCATGTAAATACCGTGATACGGCCGTAACGTCATATTCAGGGTCTATACGGAGCAACCTTTTCAGGAAGGAGTGGTACAGATATCCTCAGGATATTATCGATAAGGTGGTCTCGGGGTCTGGGGGCAGCCGTTATCGTTCGTAAGGTGCCATGAGTGATTCCTAATTATCCCCAACGATGCCTGTTGTCAAGTCCCATGTTCACTTTTCCCGCCATCTCCTTTCTTTCTTTTCGGCCGGGAAAGATCGCGAAAGATGATCTCCACCTGCTTTTTCGTTTCTTCAACGGAACCACTGTTGTCGATTTTCCAATCCGCGATCCCAGCCCGGTCTTCTTCCGCCGCCTGGCTGTTCATCCGGGCTAATGCCTCTTCCCTGGAGTAGGCCCCGGATTCTACCAGGCGGCCAAGGCGGATCTCCTCGGCAGCGGTCACAAGAACGATCCCGTCGTACGCGGGGGACCGGCCCCCTTCCACCAGAAGCGGGATCTCCACAACCACCACCTGGCCGGTCTTTTTTTTCAGGGCCTGCCGGACGAGACGGGTTTCGGCCTCCCGGATCAGCGGGTGGAGAATCCCTTCCAGTTTCATGCGGGAGGCTTTGTTTTTAAAGACCTTCTCGGCGAGTCTTTTCCTGTCTAAACGCCCATCCGGACGGAAGAAATCCTCCCCGAAAGCGCTGCGCACGAGAGAACTGCCGACGGTGCCCGGCTCAACAACTTTCCGCGCCAGGCTGTCAGCATCGATTCCCGCGGCTCCGAATTTTTCGAAGATCTCCCTCACCGTGGATTTTCCCGAACCGATACCGCCGATGATCGCTATGACAGGCATGGTCAAACCTTGTCCAATGACCAAAGGCCAAAGGCCAAAGACCAATAAAACGAAGGGCAGCGTTCTTTCTCTTTGGACTTTGGGCCTTGGGCTTTGGACTTAACGATGTTCCCGCCTCTGGACTCCATAAGCCCAATATAATAAATTATCCGACCTGATATCAGCAATGAAAAGGAGCCCTCCACATGACCCCGGGATTCACGACCAGGAACATCGTGCTCGCCTCCCTCACCGTCGCCCTTACAACTGCAGGGGCCTGGCTGCGGATACCCATAGGGCCCGTTCCGATCAGTCTTCAAACCCTGTTCGTACTCCTGTCCGGGGTGATCCTCGGTCCCTTCCTGGGCGCAGCGGCTATGGGAATCTATCTGGTTCTCGGACTTGTGGGACTCCCGGTTTTCGCTGCGGGGGGAGGACCCGGATACCTATTCTCCCCCACCTTCGGTTTTCTCCTGTCCTTCCCTCTGGCCTCGTTCACAACGGGGTGGATTTGCCGTTCGGCCGAGAACGGCGACCAGATCAAGCCGTTCCGGATGTTCGCCGCCTTTTGTGCAGGAACCGCCGCCGTTTATCTGGTGGGCATCCCGTGGCTTGCCCTTAACCTCTTTCTGATACAGGGAAAAACGTTCGGAGCGGGCACTCTGCTGATGTTGGGTCTCATTCCCTTCCTTCCCGGTGATCTTGTTAAGATCGCTGCGGCCACCCTGTTGACGGGGCCCCTCCGAAGAACCCTGGGGGGACGCATGCCGTGAGGTTCGGGAAAAATGATCCCGTGATAAAAAAAGCCCGCTTTTCAGCGGGCCTTTTTTTCTATGGTCGGGATGGCGAGATTTGAACTCGCGGCCTCATGGTCCCGAACCATGCGCGCTACCAGGCTGCGCCACATCCCGAGAAACACGGTATTATAAGCACGTGTTATTAAAAGTCAAAGAAAAGGGAACAGATATAAATAACACGTTTCTGGAAAACCAAACGCCCCTGCTCGGGGCGTTTGGTTTTGAAATTTGAAATCTGAAATTATTTCCTCCCGGCCACCTGTACTCTAATGACCGATTTCTCCAGGGTAACCTTAGCCTTCTCGTACTCGGGGTCGTCCTTACCCGCAGTGAGAATCTTTTCAGCCTCTTCCTGGGCCATTTCGGCCCGTTTCAAATCTATTTCTGTAGCTTTTTCCGCCGTTTCCGCCAGGACCTTGACACTGTCCCCGGTGACCTCCACATAGCCCCAGGAAACAGCCAGGTGCTGGGTGACACCTTCCTTGCTCCTGAATACCAGCTCGCCAACTTTCAGGGCCGTAAGAAAGGGGATATGGCCGGGAAGAACCCCAAATTCGCCCTCGATCCCGGGGAGGATAACCTCTTCCACGTCTTCAGTAACCACCACACGCTCGGGTGTGACGATCTCCAGCAAGATTTTTTCTGTGTTTTTTTCCGCCATTGTTTATTCCGGTCAGGCCGCTGAATCCAGCATCTTCTTGCCCTGCTCCACAGCTTCCTCGATGGTTCCCACCATATAAAAAGCCTGTTCTGGAAGTTCGTCATGATCCCCTCTTACGATCTGCTGGAAACCTTCCACTGTATCCTCCAGTTTCACGTACCGCCCGTCCCGACCCGTGAACTGGGAGGCGACAAAGAACGGCTGAGAAAGGAACCTCTGGACCTTCCTTGCCCTGGTTACGATAAGCCGATCATCCTCGGACAGTTCATCCATGCCCAGGATAGCGATGATATCCTGGAGATCCTTATACCTCTGAAGGATCTGCTGAACCGCCCTGGCTACCGCGTAATGCTCTTCTCCCACGATCCTGGGATCCAGGATCCTGGAGGTCGAATCAAGAGGATCCACCGCGGGATAGATGCCCAGCTCCGTGAGTTGACGGGAAAGAACGGTGGTTGCGTCAAGATGGGAGAACGTGGTGGCGGGAGCCGGGTCGGTCAGGTCGTCGGCGGGAACGTAGATCGCCTGAACCGAAGTGATGGAACCTTTTTTCGTGGATGTGATCCTCTCCTGGAGCTCCCCCATCTCGGTGGCCAGGGTAGGCTGATAGCCCACGGCGCTCGGGATCCTGCCAAGGAGAGCCGAGACTTCGGATCCAGCCTGGGTGAAACGGAAGATGTTGTCGATGAACAAGAGCACATCTTGTCCTTCCTCGTCCCGGAAATATTCCGCGGCAGTGAGACCGGAAAGGCCGACCCGCAGCCTGGCGCCGGGGGGTTCATTCATTTGGCCGTAAACGAGGATCGACTTGTCGAGGACCTTCGATTCCTTCATTTCCAGCCAGAGGTCGTTCCCCTCCCGGGTACGCTCCCCTACCCCCGAAAAGACGGAGAACCCGCCGTGCTCGGTGGCGATGTTGTGGATCATCTCCATGATGACAACCGTTTTACCCACGCCGGCGCCCCCGAAAAGGCCGATCTTGCCGCCTTTGACATAGGGTTCGAGGAGGTCGATAACCTTCACGCCAGTCTCGAGGATCTCAGTTTCGCTGCTCTGATCCTCCAGGCTTGGGGCTTCCCGGTGGATCGGGTATCTCACCTCTGCTTCAATGGGTCCGCCCTCGTCCACCGGTTCCCCGACGACGTTCATGATGCGGCCCAGTGTGGACCGGCCCACCGGTATGGTGATTGGACCACCGGTGTCCTCTACTTCCATACCCCTGACGAGGCCATCGGTGGATCCCATGGCAACCGTACGGACAATGTTGTTGCCCTCGTGGGCCTGGACCTCGGTGATGAGGGTTTCCTGAACCCCATCCGCGTTCCTGATGATCCGGATGGCATTGTAGATTGCTGGAAGTTTGCCGGGCTCGAACTCCGCGTCCACGACGGGCCCGATGATCTGGGTTATCCTCCCGATGTTCTTCACTTAATCATTCCCCCTTGTCTGAGGTTGTTTTCGATAACTGGCGGCAGCCGGTGCCCGCCGGGGCTATTTCATGGCCTCTTTGCCACTGACTACCTCGATAAGTTCATTTGTAATGGACGCCTGACGGGATCTGTTGTACAGGAGCGTCAGTTTGTCGATCATTTCCGCTGCGTTGGTTGTGGCCGCTTCCATGGCCGTCATCCGGGCCCCATGTTCGCTGGCGGCGGACTCGAGCATGACCCGGTAAATCTGGATATTTATGTGCCTCGGTAAAAGTTCCTCGAGAAGAATGTCCTCGGAGGGTTCGAAGGTATACTCCACCGGGAAATAGTCCTCGGAGATGTCCATGGGCTCGATGGGCAGGAGCTGTTCCACGATGACTTTCTGCTGGATGGCTGATTTGAACTCGTTGTAAACCATGAAGACCTGATCGTACTCTTCGCCCAGGTAGCCTTCCACCAGGTCCTCCCCCAGGGCAATCGCGTGGGGAAAAGAGGTGTCCGACAGGACGTTAAGGGATATTTTCCGGATGTTGACATCCCGTTTCTTGAAGTAGTCGTTGGCTTTCTTCCCGATGATATGCAGGGTAAACTCCCAGTCCGGGTTCTCCCGCATGAAAGACTCAGCCTGGCGGATGATGTTGGCGTTAAACGCCCCGCAGAGCCCGCGGTCCGAGGTAACGACCATCAGCTTCACCTTCCGCGGCTCCCTGACCTGGAGCAGCGGGTGGACATGGGGATTGGTTCTGAGGGCCAGGCTCGAGAGAACTTCCAGCATTTTAAGAGCATAGGGGCGCGACGCCAGGATGGCATCCTGGGCCTTGCGCAGCCTTGACGCGGCCACCATCTTCATAGCTTTGGTGATCTGCTGCGTGTTTTTTACCGACTGTATCCGCCGCTTGGTATCCCGAAGGGTACTCATGGATTCTAACCGCTCCTTTTAAAGGAGGCTCGTCTTTTCCTCGTAGACGAACTCCTCCTTGAACTTTTTCAGGGCGTCATCCAGCTTGCCCTTCATATCATCGCTGATCTGTTTTTCAGCCGCGAGGGTTTTCATCATGTCGCCGTACCTGTTTTCCATGAAGTGGTACAGCTCCTCCTCGTACTGGCCCAGGATGGAAACAGGATATTCATCCACCCAGCCGTTGGTGGCTACGTAAATGATTAGGACCTGTTTTTCCACGGGAAGAGGGACAAACTGCCCTTGTTTCAGGACCTCCACGAGCCTCTCACCGCGAGCCAGCTGGGCCTGGGTGGCTTTGTCAAGATCCGAGCCGAACTGGGCGAAAGCCGCCATTTCCCGGTACTGGGCGAGTTCCAGGCGCATCCGGCCCGCTACCTGTCTCATCCCCTTGATCTGAGCATTGCCGCCGACGCGGGAAACCGAGATCCCCACGTTGATGGCCGGCCGCACCCCGGAATAGAACAGATCGGACTCCAGGAAAATCTGGCCATCCGTGATGGAGATAACGTTCGTCGGGATATAGGCCGAAACGTCCCCGGCCTGCGTCTCGATGATGGGAAGGGCTGTAAGGGAACCTCCTCCCTCCTCATCGCTCATTTTTGCCGCCCTTTCCAGGAGGCGGGAGTGCAGGTAGAAAACATCGCCCGGGTAAGCTTCACGTCCCGGGGGGCGGCGCAGGAGAAGGGAGAGCTGCCGATACGCCGCAGCGTGTTTGGAAAGATCGTCGTAGATGCAAAGCGCGTGTTCACCCTTCTCCAGGAAGAATTCTCCCATGGCACAACCGGAAAAGGGGGCGAGGAAAAGCAAGGGGGCCGGCTTGCTTGCCGAAGCGGTGACAACGATGCTGAACTCCATAGCCCCGTTCTCCTCAAGGTCCCGGACCACGCGGGCCACCGTGGATTCCTTCTGTCCGATGGCGACATAAATGCAGACAACAGGGGGGTCGGCGTTCTTCTGGTTGATGATGGTGTCGATGGCCACCGCCGTCTTACCGGTCTGGCGGTCCCCGATGATGAGCTCGCGCTGCCCGCGCCCGATGGGGATCATGGAGTCAATGGCTTTCAGGCCGGTCTGAAGGGGTTCCTTGACCGGCTGACGGCGAACGATACCGGGTGCGATCACTTCGACGAGCCGGGTCGTTTCCGCTTCAATGGGGCCCTTGCCATCAACCGGTTGCCCAAGGGGGTTGACCACCCTGCCAAGCATCCCTCGGCCAACGGGAACCTCAACGATGCGGCCCGTTCTTTTAACGACATCGCCTTCCTTGATGCGATGATATTCCCCGAGGAGAACGATACCGACGTTGTCCTCTTCGAGGTTCAGGATCATTCCGAACACGTCGCCGGGAAGCTCAACGAGCTCACCGGCCATCGCGCTTTCCAGGCCGTGTACGCGGGCAATCCCGTCTCCGGTGGAAAGAACGATTCCCGTTTCCTTGACATCGATGGTTTTTTCAAAACCCTCGATCTGTTTTTTTATGATCTCGGTAATCTCTTCGGCCCTGATCTGCATCGTAGCTTATCTCCCTTTGCTGAGATTTTCCTTTATCTGCTGCAACTGGTTTTTCAAGCTTCCGTCGTACACTTCACTGCCTATCTGGGTGATGACGCCTCCAAGGAGGCTCTCGTCGATCTCGAGCTCGAGAACAACTTCCATGCCCGATATCTTCGTCAGCGTCTTTCGAATTCGATTTAGATCCTCATCCTCCAGTTTGGCCGCGCTGACAATTTTTGCTCTGACGCGCTTTCCCAGCTCATCGGCGAAATCCCGGTAGGCAATGGCGATTTCCCCGACACCCAAAAGCCGGTTTTTGGCAAGGAGAACGTGAATGAACCGCCGGGTAAGATCCCTGATCCCGCCCTTCCCGAGGAGGTCTTCGAGGACTTTCTCCTTCATCTCGGGACGTACTGTCGGGTCGTTATACAAGTGAACCAGCTCGTGGCTCTCATCGAACAGCGCGGCAATCCGTACCAGGTCTTCCCCGATCTCTGACACCTGATCCGCCTCCCGGGCCAGTTCAATAATGGCTTTGGCGTAACGGCGGGCGAGTACAAACCCGATCACTGTTTGGCCTCCAGTTTGTCGAGATAATCCGCAATAAACCGGCGATGGTCCTCTTGGGACACGTTTTCCTGAATGATCTTCCCAGCCAGTTCCACGGCAGCCTCGGCGGCATATTTTTTAAGTATCTCTTTGGATTTACTGAGCTCCTGTTCCGTGGCGAGGACCATTTCCTTCCGGATCTTTTCCACCGCTCCTTCGGCTTCGACCAAGACTCGTTCGCGTTCGACTTCCCCTTCCTTTCGAGCGGATTCCAGGAGTTCGGCCACCTCTTGATCCACCCTGTTTAACCGTTCCTCCACTTCCTTCATCCTGGCTTCCGCGTTCCGACGTGATTCCTCGGCGTCCTGAAGCATTGTCCGGACCGATTCGATGCTGTTCCTGATGCCGTTTACAATGGGCTTCCGGGCAAAATAAACCAAGACGCCCACAAGAATGACGAAGTTAACGCCCCTCATGATCAGGTCGTAAACAGCTTTTCCCCCTCCGCCCTCACCGCCGGCCGATGCGGCGCACGCTGCAGGCACAGCCATGAGGAGCAGCCCCAAGAGGGCGCCGTGAAGGTTGGCACGCGGGGTCTGGCCCGGACGCGATCTCACAACTCCCTCCCGGTAAGCTTGCTGGCAATGCGGGTTCCGAGCCCTTCGGCCTCTTTCATAAGGGTGGCCCGGGACTCCTCGGCTTCCTTCGCAATTTCCTGGCGGGATTTCTCGAGTTCTCCCAGGCCGGCTTCCTTGGCCTCGAGAACCTGTTTCCTGAACTCGGCCATAACAGTGCTACGAACACCGGTCCGGATACTCATCGCTTCCTGCTTGGCATCCAGGATCTGCTTTTCGTACCGGGAAATGCCCTCGTCAGCAAGGGTATTGAACCGCTCTTTGATTTCGCCGGATTCCCTGACGAGCTTTTCCCGTTCGTCCAGAACACGCAGGATCGGCTTGAACAGCAGGAAGTTGAGGATCACCATCAGGATCAGGAAGTTCACGAGCTGGATTACCAGTGTAAAATTAATTTCGATCAAGTCGGCCTTCGCCTCCTCCGGGGAAAGTGTGGGGCTGTTTTAGCAAAGCGACCCTCAAATTAAAAAAACAACGGCCACCTGTCAACTCTTTTCCCTGCTTCCCCCCGGTTCTGAAAAAAGGGGGGAGTGCTAAATTTTCACAACAAAAATCAGAAGAAGAGCCACGACCAGGGCATAAATCCCCGTGGATTCCGATATCGCCTGGCCCACAAGCATGGTTCGGGTCAATAGGCCGGCCTGGTTCGGGTTTCTTCCAATAGCCTCACATGCCTTTCCGGCTACGAAGCCTTCCCCGATTCCCGGTCCGATGGCACCGAACCCCATTGCAATTCCGGCCCCGAGAAGAGCCGCCGCGCGGATCAGCTGGATTCCACTGATATCCATTTTTTCCTCCTTGGGTAAACGTCCCGTTCCGGGAGCTTTTATGTGGCTGTCTAAAAGCGGATGCCAGGTCGTGGAGTCACGGCCTGGTACCAAATTTATTCCACCGGGTCACTTTGCCGTGATGATCAAAGACAAAGAGACGATCAGGGCATAGATACAGGAGGCATGGGCCACAGCTACACCCAGCATCATCACCAATGTAAGGGGCCCCATGGCCTTTCCCGAATTCCGATGATGTTTCACTCCGATAAATACCGATGCCGTGGCAATTCCCGATCCGAGGGAAGCTCCGATGGCTCCAAATCCCATGCAGATCCCGGCCGACAGTACCGCTATGTAGTCCACCAGGACCGAGAAGGGGCTTTTCGGCAGAAAAAGGAGAAGGAACGAGATCATCAGGGCAAATACCAGTGCCGTCTGAGTCAACGCCTGACCGAGAAGCATCTGAATAGTGAACTGCCTCCGCAGGTGGGGCTGCCGGCCAACGGCCACACACGCCTGGCTGGCCGGGAAGCTGCTTCCTGGTCCTGAGGCAAAAGACGCGACCCCGATGGAGATCCCGGCCCCGAGGGCGGCAAACCCCTGGATCAGAGTGGGGCTATAGGGAACCTGGAAAAGAAGGAGGATGGCCACAACAAGGGCGAATGTCGGTGGGGTGGAGGAAACGGCCTGCCCTATGAGCATGGTACGAAAAAGATCGGACTGCACCTGGGGCTGGCGTGAGATTCCCATGCACGCAAACCCTCCGGATATCCCGATCCCGATGGCCGGCCCGACAGCACCGAACCCCATCGCGACCGCAGCGCCTATGATAGCCATTGTCCTGACGATTGCTCCTGTGGCGAAGGGATCCATGACCGTCCTTATTTGGTGGCTACGGCAATATAGGTGATCGTCAGCATCGTAAAGACAAACGCCTGAATCAGGCCAACGAACAGACCAAAGAATACGGAAAGGAAGGGGGGAAGCACCAGATGATAGACCATGGGCGACACCACCGCGATAATGATCGCCCCCCCGAAGATGTTGCCGAAAAGGCGGAAAGACAGGGAGACCACCTTGGCGAACTCCCCGACGACGTTCAAGGGAAAGAGGATAAAAAACGGCTGGGCATACTCTTTCAGATAGGCAAAAAACCCTTTTTCCCGGATGGCGGCCGTGTGTGTGAGGAAAAAACCCATGATGGCAAGGCTGAGGGGGGTGTTCAGGTCTTTCGTCGGTTCATGAAGGCCGGGGATGATCCCGATCCAGTTGCACAGCAGCAGGAAAAGGAACATCGTTGCAACCAGGGGGAAATAGCCCCGGGTGTTGGTCTCCAGGGTTTCTTTGACCAGCCTGTCCACAGCCCAGACGTACACTTCCATGATCCGCTGAAGAGGGTTGGGAATCCGTTGAAGCCTCCGGGTGGCAAGGAAGGAGAGGATCACCAGGAAAACCATGATCAACCAGGTGTTGAAAAGGGTGGCGGTGTTGACCGTCAGGTTCAGGCCGAGCAGATGGAAGGAATATGTCTCGACTTGAATGAGATCTGTCATTTGGCTGATTGATCAATCCCGCCCTTCCGTCAATCCCGTCAGATCACCCACAACGAGAACAATCTGGGCGATAAACAGGGCGGGGATGGAGGCCCAAAGGGAAACCCGGTCATCCGAGGCCGCGTAAACAAGCGCGGCGGCCGTCACTCCCATCCGGAGGACAAAAACCATGGACGGCGCCAAGATGCCGCCTCGACCGGTTGATCCGGCAACCTGCTTTTTTGCGGCTTTTGCCAGCAGCAGCAGGTTGACCAGGCTCGCCGATCCGCCGAGGGCCACCCCACGGGCCCAGGCGGGAACTCCAACGACCGCCAGGGCGCCTGAAAAAACAAGGATCAGGGTGAGGGCACCAAAGAAAACCCGGCGGACATAGGCTTCACAGGGATCCACCGGGCACCCTGAAAACAGTATACAAGATACTGCGTCTGAACTGTATCATTAATCCGTATTCCCGGCGGCGGTCTTGTTGTCCTCTTCCTTCCCGGGTTCTTCCTTTGCAGCCGATATCGACGATATCCGCTTCCCCTCGTCGGAATCGAAGGCCATGGAGCAGTTGCCCTCGAAAATCACCCCTTCTTCGATATACAGGCTTGGCGTATTGACGTTTCCGAAAAGCTTCCCTGGCCGGTGAACTTCGATCTTGCCGGTGGCGTTGATGTTTCCCCGGACAACCCCTGAGATGGCTATGGTGTTGACGTTGATCTCAGCCTTTACCACGGCGGTTTCGCCGACAATGAGAGTGTCCTTTGTGAAAATCTCCCCTTCCATCTGTCCATCAATCCGGACGGTTCCCTCGAAAGTGAGGATCCCCTTGAAATCGGTCCCTTCCCCCAGAAACGCCTTGATTTCGCCGCGGGGAGCGGCTGTCTCTTTCTTGTTCATGAAATTGACCTCCGTCTATCAGGCAAAAGATTGCCGGTTAAAAGAAAAAGGTTCCGGGCATGAAACCGCTTTTAGCCCTTTAAAATCTTTTCAGCAATGTCGTTTAAGGCCTGGAGGCTGCCATACCGTATTTCCAGGCGGCCTCCCTGCTGTTCTTCCCTGATCCGGACCCGGCATCCCAGCGCCTTTGTGAGCCGCTTTTCAAGGTCCGCGGTTTCAGCCGGCTTGTCCTTCCGGGAGGGAACATTTTCCTTTTTCCCCCTGACAAGACGGGACACCACCCCCTCAACTTCACGCACCGAAAGACCTCTTGACAGGACCCGGTTCAGGACCTCCTTCAAGGTCTTTTCATCCCCGAGGGGCAGGAGAGCCCTGGCGTGGCCACCAGAGAGGGTTCCCTCGACCACTTCCGCCTTCACAAACTCGGGAAGTTTCAGGAGCCGCAGAGCGTTAGCAACGGTGGTGCGGTCTTTTCCGACCTTGAGGGCCAGATCTTCCTGGGTGCCTCCTGTCAGGGACAGAAGTTCGCGGTAGGCATATGCCTCCTCAATGGGGTTCAGGTTTTCGCGCTGGATATTTTCCACAAGAGCGAGTTCCAGCCTTTCGCTGTCTTCCACCTTTTTTACCAACAGCGGAACCCGATCCAGCCCGGCCAGCCTGGCAGCCCTCAGCCGTCTTTCCCCCGCCACCAGTTCATACCCGCCGGCGACCCTCCTGGCCAGCAGGGGCTGAATAATACCCTGCTTAAGGATGCTGGCAGCCAACTCTTCCAGGGCAACCTTCCCGAACCGCCTTCGGGGCTGCTCCGGGTTCGGGAACACTTCATCAATGGGGGCAAGGATCAGCTCGCCACCCACAGCCCCCTCTCCTCCCCCGGGGATAAGGGCACCCAGTCCCCTTCCAAGGGCCTGACGTTTTCGCTCCGCTGTCATTTTGCGCTCCAATTTCCAATTTTACATTTCAAATTTAACATTCAATGTTCTGCGTTCCACATTCTGTTCTACACTCTACATTCTATTTTCCGTTTTCGTTCCCCTTCAGAAGCTCCTTGGCCAGATCCAGATAGCCCTGTGCCCCGGGAGAACTTATGTCGTAAAGAAGGGCGGGTTTCCCGTAACTCGGCGCTTCGCTCAGCCTGACGTTTCTCGGCACTACCGTATCAAACACATTATCGGGAAAGAAACCCCGCGCTTCCACGGCCACCTGATGGGAAAGGTTGTTCCTTCCATCGAACATCGTCAGAAGGATTCCCTCCAGCTCAAGGTTCGGATTCAGCGCCCCTTTCACCAGTTTTACCGTTGAGAGCAGCTTCGATAAACCTTCCAGGGCATAATATTCACACTGAAGAGGTACCAGAACCGAGTCCGCCGCCGTCAGGGCATTTAGGGTGAGCAGTCCCAGGGATGGCGGACAATCGATAAGGATAAAATCGTACCGGTCCCTGATCTTCTCCGCAGCCCGGCTCAGGATAGTCTCCCTGGACAGCGCTCCTACCAGTTCGAGTTCGGCCCCGATCAGGTCCACGTGGGACGGTACCAGATCAAGGAATTCCATCTCCGTTTGGACAATCGTTTTTTCCATGGGCAGATCCGCCACAAGGACCCGGTATATGCTCGCCCCTGACTCCGCCGGTGAGGATCCAAGCCCGCTGGTTGCGTTGGCCTGCGGATCTACATCCACAAGCAGGGTCCTTTTCTCGGCAGCGGCCAGGGATGCCGCCAGATTGACCGCTGTTGTCGTTTTTCCGACGCCACCTTTCTGATTGGCAATGGTGATGATCTTACCCAACGGTGGGAGCTCCCTCGAAGGCGCAGAGGCAGGGCGCAGGCGCCCGGGAAAAACCCGGGGCCAATACCCGGTTATGGCGGGCCGCAGCCGCCCTCATGAACGGGCCTTTCTCAGGGCCCGGCGTCCTTCTAGACGAAGGAAAAAGATCCCCAGGAGGAAGATCTTGGTGAGAAGGTAGGCTGCGAGGATCGCTTTTGGTTTCATTTTTCCCTTTATTAACAATATGTTAGAAGAAACTTCGGAGCAGCCTGAATTCCCTTGATCATCACCTGCCGTCAAAGCCGATCGTTCTGGAAAAAGTAATATAGAAGGAGTGAAAAGTCCACCGTTTACCGGCTCGCCCTCGACAGCCATGCTCCTGGCCCGGTGTTTCACGTGAAACACCGGGCCGTTTTGCGGCTTACAGCAGTCCAGAGTCCAAAGTTCAGGGTCGGCTTGAACGTATAAAAGTTGAAAACCGCGATTGGTATTCGGTAAACAGGAGAGGAAGGGAGAGGTTGGAACGGGGAGCTTTCTTGCCCCCGGGTCTCCGTGTCTTCGCGTCGCCGCGTCCGTTTTTCTTCTCTGGACTCTGGATTAGAACGTGACTTCCCAGATCACGGATGGGATTTTTGATCCCGGTATGGCGTACGGGTGTATCTTTCCCATGCTTTTCCCAGCCAGGTTATTTGTCGTATAGATCAGAAGTCTGCCGCCCGGCCTCATAAAGGACCTGGCCTCTTTAACTACTTTGGCGGGTTGTGCGGCGGCTCTGCTGACCGCCAAGTCGTAAATACCCGCGGCTCCCTGATCGAGGAGCGCTCCGAACCGTCCTTCCAGCACCGTGCATTGTTCCATGCCCAGGATACGGAGAAGATGTTTTAACCATACACATTTTTTCCCCGAGGCCTCGGCCAGGTCAAGGAAAAGGCCGGCACTAACCAGCCCGAGCGGCACACCCGGAAAGCCGGCGCCGGCACCAAGATCCACCGCCCGTCCGTCCTTTGGTACAAGCCCCATTCCCAGGGGTGCCAGGGAATCGAGGAAGTGGGCCCGGACCCAGTCGGGTTCCTTTCTTGAAACGAGGTTAACATTCCGATTCCAGCGTTTCAGCTCGGTAAAATAGAGGAAAAACTTCTCCAGCATCTCCCCGCTCAGCTTGACACCCATCGCTCCGGCGCCGCTTCCCAGGGTCTGGATAAACTGGTCTTTGTTCATGCGATCCTCAGGTTGAGGTTCGAAAGATCAAGGGGCCGCCGAACCTATTTGTACTCCTTTTCCTCTTTCCCTTTTCCCCGTTCCCTTTTCAGGAACACCATGAGTGCGGATACGGCGGCAGGAGTGACACCCGGGATCCGGGAGGCCTGTCCGAGGTTTCGGGGGCGCACCTCCGACAAGTGGTCCCTTATTTCCCTGGAGAGGGTCTTCAAGGATCTATAATCGATGCCATCGGGGATGATCATGGAATCCAGTCGCGCGACCTTGTCCACCAGGGCCCGCTGTCTCCTGATATATCCTTCGTATTTGACCTGTATCTCAATCTGCCGGGCCGCGTCATCATCCCGCACGGGCTCGAATTCAGGATCGAGCCGCTTCAGGTCTTCGTAGGATATCGTTCCGTGACAAAGAGCCTTTTGGAGCGTTGCCCCCGTCCTGGGACCACCGGGCACTTGAACGGCCACCTTCCGACCCTCCAGGTCTTTCAACCCCTTTTCGATCAGCCTTTCCTTATTTCTGAGGACACCGATCTCTTCCTCCGAGATAAGGCCGAGGGAGTGCCCTTTCTCCATAAGCCGGATGTCCGCATTGTCTTCCCTGAGGAGCAGGCGATGCTCCGCCCTGGAGGTGAACAGGCGGTAAGGTTCCGTGACCCCTTTGGTTACCAGGTCGTCCACCAGGACCCCCATGTAGGCCTCGTCCCTCCCTAAAACCAGGGGCTGATCCCCCCGGATTCGGAGGGCGGCATTGATCCCGGCCAGCTGGCCCTGCGCTGCGGCCTCCTCGTACCCCGATGTGCCGTTGATCTGACCGGCAAGGTACAGCCCCTCCACCTTTTTCAGCATGAGATCGGATCCCAACTGGGTGGGAAGGACAAAATCATATTCGATCGCGTACCCGGGCCGCATGATCTGCACTTTCTCCAATCCCGGAATGGAGCGAAGCATCCGGATCTGAATATCTATAGGCAGGCTGGTGGGGATTCCGTTAGGATAATATTCTCTTGTCTGGAGTCCCTCGGGTTCGAGGAAGATCTGGTGCCCTTGTTTGTCGGGGAAACGAACGATCTTGTCCTCGATGCTCGGGCAGTAGCGGGGCCCCACTCCCTTGATAACCCCACCGTAAAGCGGGGAACGGTCCAGGCCGCTGCGGATGATGTCGTGAGTCACGTCGTTGGTCCGGGTGATCCAGCACGGGACCTGGTCACGTTCGATCCTTTCAGTCCGGAAGGAAAACGGCCTGGGGACCTCGTCTCCATATTGGGGGGTACACCGGGAAAAATCGATGCTTTTTGCGTCAAGACGGGGTGTTGTCCCCGTCTTCAGGCGCCCCATCGCCAGATCCAGGGCGGCGAGGTCCTCAGACAACCCGATCGACGGGAACTCACCCGCCCGGCCAGCAGGATAGTTTGTCATCCCCACGTGGATGAGACCGTTCAGGAAGGTTCCCGAAGCGATCACCACCGTGTCGCCGAGAAACTCTTCTCCGGCCTGGGTGAAAACGCCGCGTACCCGCCGCTTTTCCCCAGCCTTTTCCCAGAGAAGTCCTTCTACAAACCCCTGCTTGATGTTGAGCCCCTCGAGGGCCTCAAGTTGTTCCCTGACCCAGGTCTTGTACAGGTACATGTCGGCCTGAGCTCGGGAGGAGCGCACCGCCGGCCCTTTCCTCGTGTTGAGCATCCGATACTGGATCCCGGTGGCATCTATGGCCATCCCCATGAGACCCCCCAGGACATCGAGTTCCTTGACAAGCTGCCCTTTTGCGAGACCACCGACAGCCGGGTTGCAGGACATATGGGCTACCTGGTCAATGGATATGGTGAGCAGAAGGGTGCTCATCCCCATTTTTGCACCAATCCACGCGGCCTCGCAGCCGGCATGCCCTGCCCCAACCACAACGATGTCATAGTGGGTGGGGTCGCGGAAACAGGGGTTTTCAGAAACAATCTTTCTATTCATATCTCATATCTCAGCACGAAAGCCCGGGTTGTTCTCGTCGGATAAGGCATGTTTCACGTGAAACAAGGGCCGCGCAGCGCCCCACGATAATATAATGCAGCGTGCAGCGTGCAGAGAAAAGGCAAGGGGTTCAAAGTTGGTTTTCTTTGAAAACACTCTGCACTTTGCCCTTTACACTCTGCACTTTTATTTCCCTATACAGAACCGGTCAAAGATCCTTTGGAGGATCTCTTCCGTGGTCACTTCTCCCGTCAACTCCCCGAGACCCGACAGGGCTTCATCCACGCCGATGGCCACAAGTTCGGGGGGTGCGTCCTCCCGGATGGATTCGCGTGCCCGGACGCAGCCGTTCATCACCTTTTCCAGGGCTTCGGTTTGTCTCACGGTCGTTGCTACCCCTCTCTCCGGATCAGGGACCGGTGAGTCCCCGATATAGGCACGATATATGGCCTTTTTCAGATCCTCGATCCCGGTTTTTTTCAAAGCCGAGACCCTCACTGAACATGGCGGAAGACAAACTCCGGGGTTCACCGCCAGATCCGACTTGTTAGCTGCTACAACACGGACCGTCTCACGTGTTTCCTCGAGGAGCGCCTTTTCCTCCGATTGAAGGGGGCGTGAAGAGTCCAGGACAATGATCAGGGTGTCGGCCTTGTCGATGAGCTCCTTTGTTCTCCGGACCCCTTCGCTCTCCAGGGGATCCGCGGCTCCCCGGAGGCCGGCCGTGTCCACAACCTTCATCGGGACCCCCTCGATGCTGATGTTTCCTTCTACATAATCCCGGGTTGTCCCTGCCAGTTCGTGGACAATGGCCCTCTCCTCATCCAGCAGGGCGTTTAGCAGGCTGGATTTCCCGACGTTAGGTGCTCCCGTGATGACAACCCTGAACCCTTCATCGAGGGCGATTCCCATTCTGGAGGTCCCGAGAAGCCGTTGGGCCGATTCCTTAACTTTATCAAGGTGACTTGATACCCGCTCCAAATCCGCTTCCTCGATCTCATCGGGAAAATCGATGGCGGCTTCGAGGTACATCTTGGCCTCTAACAGATGCTTCCTCATGTCCCCGGCCTCCCGCCCCATGGCCCCCTCCACCTGCCGAAGCATGACCCGCCTCGCCTCTTCGGTGGAAGCAAAGATGAGGGAGGCTACTGCCTCTGCCTGGGAAAGATCCATCCGCCCGTTCAGGAATGCTCTTCGGGTGAACTCTCCTGGCTCCGCGAGTCTGGCTCCGCCGTTCAGGACGGCGGCGAGAAAAGACCTCAGGATCAGTGGTCCCCCGTGCAGGGTCAATTCCACCACATCTTCGCCGGTATAGGTGCCGGGGCCGGGAAAAAAGGTCAGTACCGCGAGATCAATGGGATCGGAAGCCAGGTCCGGAAGGTGGGCATGTCCGAAAATCGCCATTCTCGGGGGGAAGGGATCAACCCCTTCCCTGGCGGGGGTAAAAACCTTGCGCCCCACCGACCGGGCGTTCGGACCGGAGATACGCACCATGCCGATGGCCCCCGGACCCGGGGGGGTGGAAATCGCTGCGATGGTGTCGTCAGGGGAGAGATCCGTTTCGGCGACAGGAATCTCTTTTTTACGAATGCTCATCAGCTTTCAGGGGGACACCGCCGCGATACGGTGACAGGATTACTTTCGGACATGACGCGAAACCTCACCAACGCGATACCAATTCCCGATTGGGCCGGTTACTTCTTCCGTTTTCCCTTTCCAGATTTGGGAGCTGCTTCGTCGGACACAACCACCGGATCCTCCATCCCTTTGTTGAGAAAATACTGATGGGTGATGGTCAGGACGTTGTTGACGGTCCAGTAGATTACCAGGCCGGAAGGGAAGCTGAGGAAAAGAGCGGTGAAGATTACGGGAAGGAACATCATCATCTGAGCCTGTCTGGGGTCGGCTGCGACAGGGGTCATCTTCTGCTGGAGGAACATCGTTGCCCCCATGAAAATCGGGGTAATATAAAGGGGGTCCTTGGCTGATAGGTCGACTATCCAGAAATAAAAGGGGGCATGACGGAGCTCAATGGCACCCAGAAGGGCTCGGTACAGCGCGAAGAATACTGGTATCTGGACAAGGATAGGCAGGCACCCGCTGGCAGGATTGACCTTGTTTTGTTGATACAGCTTCATGATTTCCTGATTAAGTTTTTCCTTGTCCTTTTTATAACGATCCCGAAGGGCGTTGATCTGGGGCTGGAGCTTTGACATTTTTTTCATGGAACGATGGCTGATGGCCGAGAAGGGGATGAAAACAATCTTGATCAATGCGCTCAGGATTATAATGGCCAGACCGTAGTTACCCAGATATTTGTTGAAGAAGTTGAGAAGATCCAGGAGGGGTTTGGCGATATAGCCGAACATTCCCAGGTCGATCGCTTTGACGAGGGAGGGATCCACTGCCCGGAGGGAAGTCATCTCCTTGGGACCGATATAAACTGAAGCGTCCACGGTTGCGCCTTCGCCTGGCGGGAGGCGCAGCTGCGAATATACGGCTACCTCAACCCGTTCCCCCGTTCCCTTTCGGGCCATGGCTCCGGTGTAGCCCTCGCCAGGTAGCAGCGCGGCAACGAAGTACATGTCTGTGGTGGCAATCCACGTCACCGGTTCCTCGAGTGTCAAAGTCCCCTCAAGTTTTTTGCCTTTGATCCTGCTCGGCTTCCGTCCCTCAAGATAAAGAGCGCCCTTGTAGCCGTACCGGGAAGCGCCCAGCTTCTTTTTGTTTTGCGAACCGGTCGCCTGCTCAAGACCAGGGGCCCACATAAGGAGAGCCCGCCCGCCGAGGGTTTGCCCAGAGTAGTTCAGCACTGCCAGGGAACACTGGATTTCATAGGAATCAGCCGAAAAAGTGAGCGTTTTGACTAGCTCGAGCCCTTCGGGGGTCCGATATCGATAGACGATCTCCCCCGTTTCCCCTTCCCCGAGGGCGAGGTCTCGGCCCTCCGTCTGGAAGAGGGCCTGGGCAAACCCCAGGGGCCCTCCGGCCCCCGTAAATTCCACCGCCAGCGGAAAGAGCTCCTCTTGACCCAGGTCCCGCACCATCTCAACATGGGAATCGGCATTCTTTAACTCCTCGCGATAGCCAGTCAGCGTGAAGCCCTTAAGAGCGCCGCCACCCCTATTGGAAAGAGTGGCATCGTACAAGGGGGTGAGGATCTTGAGAGTGGTTTCTTCGGACTCGGAAATGGGTTCGGGTGGCGGACTCAGAGGAGCGGGTTTCTCGATGATCGTCGACATGGGGGCTGCCGCTCTTTCCTCGGCACCGGTTTGATTCTCGCTCTTTTCCACCGGTTCAGGGGTAGGAGGAAGGAAGTATTTCTGGTACACGAACAGAAAAGCGAAGGATAAAACAAGAGCGAGGATGAGCCTTTTACCCTGATCTTCCATAAGGAATAATCCTTTTATCGTTTCAAGGGCCCCGGGGAGCGGGGCGCAGTGAGCATTACAGCTCTTTTATCACAACAGGCGGAGTCTGGCAGGAATTCCCGGGCCGGGTGTTCACGGCCCGAGCTCTCCCTTTCCCCGACACCGGGCACCGGGTCGAAACCTCCGGAATGCCACGGGTGGCATTTCAACAGGCGTCGGGCCGTCAGTGCGGAGCCTTTCAGTGCCCCGTGCCGCCGGATGGCTTCCATGGAATAAGCAGAGCAGGTGGGGTAGAAACGGCAGGAGGCCGGAAGACCCGGGGAGACCCATTTCCTGTAAAATCGGATGCCGGCGGTGATTACGTTTTTCAAGTCCTTTCAACCCTTTTCCATCAAATTCGCAAGACGGGCCAACCGGAGGTATTCTGATTCCATCTCCGTAAATGAAGCTTCCGCGGCCTGTCTGCGCGCGATAACCACAATATCTCTTCCCGAAACGATTTCTTTTCGGTTGACCCGTTGGATCTCACGAATTTTCCTTTTGATGCGGTTCCTTTTGACGGCGTTGCCGTTTTTTTTCGAAACAGTAATGCCGAAACGGGAAAAGGGAAGGTCGTTTTCTACTGTCAGAAGGATAAAGCAGCGCCCCCTTACTTTCCGTCCGCTGCCCTGAACTTTCAGGAAATCGAATCTGGATCGAACCCGGAAAGAGGGGGGAAAACGAAGGTTCGGCTGATCCCTCAAACTGCCAGGCGCTTTCTTCCCTTGGCTCTTCTTCTTTTCAGGACGAGTCGCCCGCCCTTGGTGCTCATGCGAGCCCTGAACCCGTGGGTCCGCTTCCGGGAGACGTTGCTCGGTTGATACGTTCGCTTCAAGGTTCTTCCTCCTTCTACCAGGCTCCTCGCTTGCGATCCGGGAGAATGAACTGGCAGTCATGAATGCATCTGTCCTTCGGCCGCAATGCAGAAAAGCCACCCGGGCCGCACTACTGGGCCGAACTTGCCTGTATAGCAAAGAAATCTCCACAGTTCAAGCGTTCAACTTAAGAGGGGAGATTAACGGAGATCTCCCCCGTGGTGTGCATTCCCTTTTTCATTTTACCCTAAAATTCGGGCGCTAAGTTATATTCCCCGAATTATGATGGGATACCTCCTCCAGGCCGTCCTGACAGGCCGTCCTGAATTCTTTTCACTTGCCACTAATCCGGACCTTCTGTTATATGAAATAGCTACCCTGTCCAAGGAGGTAAGCAGTTGTCGGCGGGGGAGGTAACCTTTTTACCGGACCTGACACAACTGTTTCATTTGAATGGTTTCTCCACGCTCTGATAAATCGGTTAAGTTTCTGTTAAGACGGCATTTTCCCGGCTGTTTCCACAAATCTACAGACCATTGATGAGAAGGCGAGAACCGCCTCAATTTTACGAATAACTATTTGTTATTTAAAGGGTTTTTTGTTTTTCCACAGGTGTGGAAAAACCTGTGTGTAACCCACCTCCCCAAAGGACCTCAAAATGATGCTCCAAGGTCCCGGAAATTAAAGCAAATGAAGGCTCAGCGACTCTGGAATGAGATCCTCGATAACCTGAAGGGTGAAGTCAATCCTCAGATATTCAACTCCTGGTTCGGCACCCTGACGCCTTCCAGGATTGATGATGATGGTCTTCTCCTGAACGCGCCGCACTCCTTTATCAAGGACTGGATCGAGGAAAATTATATCACCACCCTTTCGGCCGTGGCGCAACATCTTACCGGTACCGCCCTGGCGGTCCGGATCGAGGTGGATCAGACGATTCCCCCACCGGGTAAAAAGGGGATCTCTGGCCGCAAGGGTCCCGTCGGAAAAGATAAACCGGACACAGGGAATCACGCTTTTCTGTCTCCCGCGGATGACCATTCAGATCTTAACCCCAAATATACTTTCAACACCTTTGTCGTCGGGAGCAGCAACCAGTTTGCCCATGCAGCGGCCATGGCTGTGGCGGATCAACCGGCCAAATCCTACAATCCCCTTTTTGTATACGGTGGGGTCGGACTGGGTAAGACTCACCTTATGCACGCGATCGGGCACCATGCCAAAACGAGAAACCCCAATGTTCGCCTTTGCTATCTGTCCTCAGAACGTTTTATGAATGAACTGATCAACAGCCTCCGGTTCGATCGGATGCCCCAGTTCAGGGAAACCTACCGGAATATGGACATCCTTCTTGTCGATGACATCCAGTTTATCGCCGGAAAAGAGAGAACCCAGGAGGAGTTTTTTCACACGTTTAATTCCCTTTTTGATTCCCACAAGCAGATCGTCGTCTCCTCGGACAAGTTTCCGAGGGAAATTCCGGATTTAGAGGAGCGCTTGAGATCCCGTTTCGAGTGGGGCCTCATTGCGGACATTCAGCCGCCCGACCTCGAAACAAAAATAGCCATCCTTGAGAAAAAGGCCGAATGGTCCAAAGTGGTTCTTCCTCAAGAAGTGTCTATCTTCCTTGCCGAGAATACGGGATCCAATATCCGCGAACTTGAGGGGTATCTGCAAAGGGTCACAGCCTTCGCATCCTTTGCCAAGAAAAAGGTAATCGATCTGGAACTGGTCCACGAGGCGCTCAAAAACTTTCTGGAACAGAAAAAGAGAGTCATCACCGTGGAGGAGATCCAGAAAAAGATTTCCCTGCATTTTCAGATCAAGATCTCGGACCTGAAATCAAAGAAAAAAAACAAGGCGTTCATCGGCCCCCGTCACACGGCCATGTTTCTGACCAGGCAGCTCACAGGTTTGTCCCTGCCGGAAATTGGGAGGCATTTCGGGGGGAGAGATCATTCCACTGTTCTTCATGCGATCCATAAAGTTGAAAATATTATTAGAAACGATCCCGCTTTCGAGGCCGTTCTTGACCAGCTCCTCAAAGAGCTCGAGGGGAACAACGGCCTTTAACGCCCACGGCCTGCGGCGAACCGGACACCCCCTGGCTCGCCAATGACACTCCACCATCATGAATCCCCAGTCCTTGTGCACAACCCTGCTGACAACCCTGTGTGTTTTTCTGTGGAAAACTTTCCCTGTGGATAGCTTCCCCGTTATCCCCAGAAGGATCAACAGTTTCGTCCACAGGACTTACCCAACCCGGGCGGGGAGTTAGCTCCCTTTTCCCGGAATCCCCAGGCCCTACTTCTCCTACTACTGTTTAAATAAATATTAAAACAACAAACCGTAAACCATCCACATCTTCCATTTTAAGATCACTATGGAACTGGTTTTTCCCTCTGTTCCCTGTGGAAAAATGCCAAGTGTTAAGTGTTGCTTTACAGTATTGCGTTCGTGTAAAATGCCTTACAACCCTTGGTGTTTTCGTGGGGGTTTTCCGGCTATAAAAAGTCGGAAAACAGGCTTTGGTGCGTCCGGAAATGGGCCGCCGGGTTTTTCGCAAAGGAAAAACGGGAGGTTCACCCGGCCATCATTCAGAAACAGGAGGTTTGAAGGTGTTGACTTTTTCCGTTAACAGGGAAGAGTTCCTCCAGGGACTATCCCGTGTACAGAGTATCGTGGAACGAAAAAATACGGTTCCGATCCTGAGCAACGTCCTGATCGACGGGAGCGGGGAAAAGTTGAGGATGCTGGCCACCGACATGGAGGTGGGCATCAGCGGTTTTGTGGACGCTTCCATAAAAAGCAAGGGCTCGATCACCCTTTCGGCGAGAAAACTGTATGAGATTATCAAAGAACTGCCGACGGAAGCCGTAATCACAATGCAGGTCAAGGATGACAATATATCCGAGATTACCTGCGGGACATCCTCTTTTGAGCTGAAGGGCCTTCCTGCTGAGGACTATCCTGCGCTGCCAACCTTCGAGGAGAGCGATTTTATCAAGCTTGACGCCGGGAATTTCCGCGAGATGATCAAGAAAACGATCTATGCTTCCTCCACGGACGAAACGCGGTACAACCTGACGGGTATACTCTTCGAGATGGAAAAAAAGAACGGAAGCGGTCTTCTGAGGTTGGTGGCAACTGACGGTCACAGGTTGGCTCTGGTGGAGAAGGAAGCCGAAGGAGACAGCAAGGCCGGAGAGAGTGTCGTTATCCCCAGAAAATCTCTCAATGAAGTTAAAAGGCTTCTGGAGGAGGGGGAAAATGAGGATATCGAGGTGGATTTCCAGAAGCAGCATGGAGTTTTCCGCAAGGATTCCATTGTGCTTACTACCCGCCTTATCGATATGTCGTTTCCAAACTACAACCAGGTGATCCCGGAAAACAGGACCGTTACAGCCGAGGTGCCCAGGGAGACAATGATCCACGCCATCAGGCGTGTTTCCCTGCTCTCATCGGAACGTTCCCGGGCCATTCGATTCGCCTTCGGGCCCAACAGTCTTACGGTCCACATTAACAACCCCGACCTGGGTACGGCCACCGAGACGTTAGCCATTGATTACGCTGGAGAAGAACTGGAGGTTACCTTTAACGCGAGGTATATGCTCGACACCCTTACTTCCATGGAATCGGAAAACGTCGAAATCAGCATCAATGATGAACTTAGTCCTTGCGTCCTGTCCCAGAAAGGGGAGGAAGATTACCTGGCGGTCATCATGCCCATGCGCATCTGATCATGAGACTGGAACGGGTGGATTTGGATCGCTTCCGGAATCTTCAACGGCAGACCGTTCAACTTCATCCGCGTTTTAACCTGCTGCTGGGGCCCAATGGCCAGGGAAAGACCAATTTTCTCGAAGCGGTGGCATACCTTGGAAGCCTTCGTTCTTTCCGCACCGCAGGGAGGAATGAATTGATCGGGCACGGTGAGACCATGTGCCGCGTTTCGGGTGAACTCCAGACAGGGGGCATGGAAAAAAGCCTCACCTTCACCCTAAACCATCGTGGACGAACTCAATTTATTGATGATCGGAAAATCTCCTCCCCGGAACAATACCTCCAGTCGGTGAGGGTCGTACACTTCATACCGGAAGATGTGGGCCTGGTTGGAGGATCCCCTTCGTGGCGGCGGAAGGTCGTCGATCGTTCGGTTTTCGAAACCTGCCCGGGCTATACAGGCGAATACCGACGATATCTGACGGCTTTGCGCCAGAGAAACGCGCTTTTAAGAAGGGGGCGCCCATCCCGGGAGGAAAAAGAGGGGTGGGATCAGGCCCTGGCGAACACAGGTTCGGTCCTCGTGAAAAGAAGGTGGGACTTTCTCCTGACCATCAACCCGGCGATGAAAAAGGTTGGAAAAAGGCTGGGCTTAGGGGAAGGTCTTCATCTGGCATATATTCCTTCATATATGAGGGAGGAGGATCGGAAAGAAACCGGCCTGAGGGATCTCCCCGTGCAATCCGGTTCGGTGACGGAGGAAGGCCGGAAGATGATCATCCGGGAGATCATCGAAGGAATTCATCGGGAGTCCGACAGAGAAGCAAGAACAGGGCACAGCCTCATCGGTCCCCACAGGGACGGCGTCCTGTTTTTTACGGGCGGTCCGAAAACTCCCCGGGACCTGGCCCGTTACGGCTCCCAGGGACAGAAGCGAAGCGCCGTCCTTGCTTTCAAGATCGCATTAGCCAAGGTGGTGGCAGAAATCCGGGGGGAATGGCCCCTTGTGATCCTCGACGATGTCTCTTCCGAGCTAGATGACTATCGAAGAAAGGCTCTGGGCCACCTTGTGCGTGAGATGAAAGCGCAGTTCTTCATTTCCGCAACCGGAGAGGAGTTCATGTTCTTGCCGGCCGAGGAAGGTCACATCTGGAAAGTGAGAAACGGAACACTGGAGCGGTTTACGCGGGAATAAAATATCCGAACCCAAGAACAATGAAAGGGATCTCACCCTTGAGCGAAGACAACGTTAACAACCGGAGAACTCACACAGAAAACCCGAGGAAAACTGCGGAAAAAGGGGGTGTTAAGTCCGGAAACCACCAATATACGGCTGATGAGATCAAGGTAATCGAGGGGCTTGAGGCGGTGAGGAAAAGGCCCGCCATGTATATCGGAAACACCTCGATAGAAGGCCTTCATCACCTGGTCTATGAGGTTGTGGATAACAGCATCGATGAGGCCATGGCGGGTTACTGCGACAAAATCGATGTCACTATCAGAATGGATAACAGCGTGATTGTGGAGGACAACGGCAGGGGGATCCCGGTGGATCGCCACAAACAGATGAAAAAGTCGGCCGCCGAAGTGGTGATGACCACCCTGCACGCCGGAGGAAAGTTTGAAAACAGCGCCTACAAAGTATCGGGAGGCCTTCACGGTGTTGGTGTTTCCGTGGTGAACGCCCTCTCTTCTCAGTTGGACCTTGAGATCTGGCGCGACGGAAAGGTCTACGGGCAATCCTATCAGCGGGGCAAGTCCACGGGAAAACTGGAGATCACCGGAAAATCGAAAAAACGGGGCACCAAGATCACCTTTCTTCCCGACAATGAGATCTTCGAAACCACCGACTTCTCCTTCGAAATTCTTTCCCAGAGGCTTCGCGAGCTTTCCTTTTTAAACGCCGGGGTAAAGATCACGATCGATGATGAACGAGCTGAGAAAAAACACGAATTTCATTATAAGGGCGGTATCGTCCACTTCGTTGAACATCTCAACCGGAACCGGACTCCAGCCCATAAAAAACCCGTCCACATTATAGGGGAAAAAGGCGATGTCACTGTGGATATCGCTTTTCAGTACAACGAGACCTACAAGGAGAACATCTTTTCCTTCGCTAACAACATCAACACCCACGAAGGGGGAACCCACCTGGTGGGGTTCAAGGCGGCCCTCACGCGCACCGTGAACCAGTACGCCGTTTCAGGCAACCTCCTGCGCAACGCCAAGGTGGGTTTGACAGGGGATGATGTACGGGAAGGGTTGGCGGCGGTTATCTCCGTCAAACTCCCCAACCCGCAGTTTGAGGGGCAGACAAAAACCAAGCTGGGAAACAGCGACATCAAAGGCCTGGTTGAAACCATGGTCAACGAAAAACTGGGGGCGTTTCTGGAGGAAAATCCTTCAGTGGCCAGAAAGATCATTAACAAGGCTACCGAAGCTGCCAGAGCCCGGGAGGCCGCAAGAAAAGCAAAGGAGTTGACACGGCGAAAGGGTGCCCTGGATATAGCGGACCTACCCGGAAAGCTCGCGGACTGCCAGGCGAAAGATCCCGCACAGGCCGAGCTTTTCATCGTCGAGGGTGATTCAGCGGGAGGGTCGGCCAAACAGGGAAGAGACCGGAAGACCCAGGCGATCCTTCCACTGCGGGGGAAGATTCTCAATGTGGAGAAAGCCCGGGATGACAAGATGCTTTCCAACCAGGAAATCCGCACTATCATTACGGCCCTTGGAACCGGTTTTGGGGGCGATGTCTCCCTGGAAAAGCTCCGATATCACAAGATCATCATCATGACCGACGCGGATGTGGACGGGTCCCATATCCGCACTCTTTTACTAACTTTCTTTTACCGGAAAATGTCGGAACTTATCGAACGCGGGTTCCTCTACATAGCCCAGCCTCCCCTTTTCAGGATTAAAAAGGGCAAGGAAGAGCAGTATCTCCATGACGAAAAAGGGCTGAACCACTACCTCGCTGAACAGGGCATCAAGGATCTGACTCTCTTCACACCGGGCCTCAAAGAGACCTATGAGACGGGACGTCTGGCCTCCCTTTTCACCAGCGCTACCCGTTTTGTGGAACTGATGAACAGGCTCGAACGCAGGCGTCTGGATCCGCGATTGATGCTGGCCCTTTCCCTCGAGGGGGTTAACCGGGCGGTGTTGGATGACCATGCCCTGCTGGGGAGGAAACTGGAGAACGTGGTCACCTATCTCTCAACAGTCTACCCTGAGATCGAACCCGTTGAGGTCCACCTGATGGAGGACGAAGCCCACTCCTGCTGGGCCGCTGTCGTCAACACAAGGAAAAACGGATCCCGGTGGGGAACCCGGATCGACATAGACACCCTCGCCAAGCCAAGCTACCAGGAGATGCTTCGTCTTGTCAAAGGCCTGAAGATCCTGGGAAACGAAATGGTCCTCGTCTCCTCCGGCGGCGAGGAGAGAAAAACGGAGCCCCCCGGGAAAAAGGGAAAATCAGACTCAAAAGAGACGGTGGAGTTGCTTCGAACACGGCGCATAAAGGAGCTCGTGCAGTTCATCCTCGAGCGTGGTCGAAAAGGGGTGACCATACAGCGCTACAAAGGGCTCGGAGAGATGAACCCGGAACAGCTCTGGAAAACCACCATGAACCCCGAAAAACGGGCTCTTCTGAAGGTCACCATTGAAGACCTGGTGGAGGCCGACGAGATCTTCCATACCCTGATGGGAGACGTGGTGGAGCCGCGGCGCGAGTTCATCGAAACCAACGCGCTGAACGTGAGAAACCTGGATGTCTAAGGTACAGAGGACAGAATTCAGAAGACAGAATTCAGAAGATCTTCAATCTAGCTCCTGGATTCTGGCCCCTGGATTCCTGGAGAACCTATGTCCGACCTGATCAACACTGTCAACGCACCCATAGAAACCATCCATATCGAGGATGAAATGAAAAAATCGTACCTCGATTATGCGATGAGTGTCATCGTAGGTAGAGCCCTTCCGGATATCCGGGACGGCCTGAAACCGGTTCACCGCCGGACTCTGTTCGCCATGCAGGACCTGGGCAATACGCACGGCAAACCCTATAAAAAATCAGCACGTATCGTCGGTGATGTAATCGGTAAATATCATCCCCATGGAGACCAGGCCGCGTATGACACGGTGGTCCGAATGGCCCAGGATTTTTCCCTGCGTTATCCTCTTGTGGAAGGGCAGGGAAATTTCGGCTCCATTGACGGTGACGGCGCGGCGGCCATGCGCTATACCGAGGTGCGCATGCAGCGCCTGACCGAAGAGCTCATGGGGGATATTGACAAGGATACGGTGGATTTTGTCCCCAACTATGATGACACCCTCGTTGAACCCATCGTTCTGCCCGCCCGGTTTCCCAACCTCCTGGTGAACGGATCGGCCGGGATCGCGGTGGGAATGGCCACCAACATCCCTCCCCACAACCTGACCGAGACCATCAACGCCTGCATCCTGCTCATCAAGAAACCCGTTGCAAGCCTGGAGGAAATCATGGAGATCCTGCCGGCGCCGGATTTTCCAACAGCAGGTTTTATTCACGGCCTTCAAGGGGTGAAAAACGCCTACAGCACCGGAAGAGGATCCATCCAGATAAGGGCCAGGGCCGTCGTTGAGCGGCAGAAAAAAAGCCGGGCTGCCATCGTTGTCTCCGAACTTCCCTACCAGGTCAACAAAGCCCGACTCATTGAAAAAATCGCCGAACTGGTGAAGGAGAGGAAGATCGAGGGCATATCTGACCTGAGGGATGAATCGGACCGGGAAGGAATGCGGGTTGTAATCGAGATCAGGAAAGAAGAGGAAGCCGAGGTCATCCTGAACCAACTCTATGCCCAGACCCAGATGAGGACAACCTTCGGGGTCCAGCTTCTCGCCATTCACCGAAATCAGCCTGTAACCTGCACCCTCACAGAGATGCTGGAACATTTCATCAGCTTCCGGGTGGAGGTGGTAACCCGGCGCACACGCTTCCTGCTTTCCAAGGCGGAAGAGCGGGCCCACATCCTCGAAGGGCTGAAGATCGCTCTGGATAATATCGATAATGTGGTGGAACTCATCAAGAAATCCAGGGATGTTCCGGCAGCACGGGATGGGCTTGTCGCCCGGTTCGGTCTCAGTGAGCGACAGGCCAACGCCATTCTGGAAATGCGCCTTTCCCGATTGACGGGTTTGGAACGGGAGAAGGTTGAACAGGAGCTTACGGATATCCTCACCGAGATTGACCGTTTAAAAGGGATCCTCCTGGACGAGAAAAAACTGTTCGGGGTCATCGTGGAGGAACTGGAACAGATTCGGGATAAATACGGTGACGAAAGACGCACGGAGATCATCACGGACACCCAGGAACTGTCCCTTGAGGATCTCATCGTCGACGAGGAGGTCCTCGTCACCGTTTCCCATGCGGGATATGTCAAAAGAACGTCCCTGAACCTTTATCGCTCCCAGCAGCGGGGAGGAAAAGGCCTCACCGGGATGTCCATGCGGGAGGAAGATTTTGCCGAGCACATCTTTGTGGCTTCCACCCACAACTTTATCCTGTTTTTCACTGACAAGGGCCAGCTCCACTGGCTCAAGGTACATGAGATTCCCCAGATGGGAAGGGCGGCCAGGGGAAAAGCAATCGTGAACCTTCTGTCCCTGAAAAAAGAAGAGGAAATCACGGCGTTCCTGCCCGTCCACGAGTTTACAGCAGGGCATTACGTTGTCATGGCTACTGAACGGGGAGTGATCAAAAAAACGGAGCTCACCGCGTTTTCCAAACCACGGGCCGGGGGAATCATCGCCCTTGAGCTCGATATAGGGGACCGGCTTATCAAGGCATCCCTCACTGACGGAAACCGGCACCTCCTGCTATCCTCCCATCACGGACAGGGGATTCGTTTCAGAGAGTCCGACGTGAGACCCATGGGCCGGACCGCCCGAGGTGTGCGGGGGATCAACCTCGGCAAGGATGACAGGGTGGTGGGCATGGAGGTGGTCAACGATGCAGCCTATATGCTCACGGTCACCGAGAGAGGGTACGGTAAACGGACCCCCATGAGGGAGTACAACCCCATAGGCCGTGGAGGAAAAGGTGTTAAAGTCCTGAAAACCTCTTCCCGTGTGGGAAACCTGGTGGGCACCCTCCAGGTGGGAAGCGAAGAGGAAGTCATGGTGATCACGAACAAGGGACGCCTGATCCGAATGCCCGTATCGGGGATATCGGTATACGCCCGCTCCAGCCAAGGCGTGAAGCTTATCGATCTCACCGACGCTGACGAAAAAGTTGTGTCGGTGGCTCTGATCCAGGAAGGGGAA
>CBFDCL010000012.1:0-35873 GCA_965603295.1 uncultured bacterium
TAATCCCACATATCCTACTCCTGCTACAGTGATTTTCATGCTCTCCTCCTCGGATAATCGATCAGGATATGCCAAATTTTCCTGTCATGCACAATTCTGACTCCCTGTCTTTTAAATCAGGTTAGCCGGTTCGGCCAGGGTGTACGTCCCGGCATGGCATTTCGTTGTCGGACCCGGCTTGAAAAGTTCACGCCGCGCACTATACACACGGTACAGTACGTGTCAATGTTAGGTTATTAATCCTCAATATTGTAGGAAAAAATCCCCACCCCTGCCTTGTGAATTAGTCAGTTTTGTCAGTATCGGTTTCTCACGTTATCCCGGGAAATGGGAGCCTGTTGGGGTCAGATCTCGCTTTTTAACCTTTTTGAAATAGGGCTCTGAAACCCAGGTCTCTCATGGTTTTGTGCCTTCCGGTGATTATGGGCCGGATAAGCGCAAACGCCTTGGGTGTGATTGATGACAAAAAATCCCAGCGGAAAACGCCTGCCTTACTCATTTGGTTAACATTTTGTAAGAGAAGTCTTTCCAGAAAGTGGAAGATGTTTTCCCACTACTTGACCACTCTTGTAAAGCTTTTTCACACATGATTCCCCGCTGCCGCAACGGTTGTCGTGTTTGCGCCGTTATTTGGGGGGTCCAACCTTTTGGCCTGATAATTGCTTTTTCTTTGGCAGATTTAGAGTGGCGAGAGAAGACCTGCCGCAATACTGCATGGTCGGCTCTTAAATTCCGATACCAACGATAAGCAGTTCCGGAGAATCGGAGGGTTTAGGTAAATGAAAAAATTATCCTTTTTGAAGTTCGTGTTTGGTCTGGCAATCGTTATTTCCATCACACTCACAGCTTCACTTGGATGGGCCACGTGGTGCATTGACGTTACGAAAACGTGCACGGACGCCGCGGAATTTGGTGATCCCATTAACTACACGGCTACTGTCCAGAACTGCGGGGACCTTCCACTCTCTGTCACCGTTACAGACGTTACTTACGGTTTTACTCTATTAAAAGACACCGTGATTAGAGGTGGTAATGCAATATCCTGGTCCTTTCCTCGCGAACCAGACGAGTGCGGGGAAACAACCAACCGTATCGAGGCCGTTGGCATATATACCAATTCCGTTACGGGGTACAGCCGGATAGTGGAAGCCTACGCTGAAACTACCTGCTATGTGCCATGTGACGATGGCGGCGGATGCACGGTGACACCGGGGTACTGGAAGACTCGCTCAAAATATGGCCCTGCACCCTATGACGACACCTGGACCAGTATCGGGAGCGGAGTCGGAAGCGACACTCCATTCTTCCTGAGCGGAGACAGCTACTTTGACGTCCTGTGGACGGTGCCGAAGGGCGGGAACGCCTACTACATCCTGGCGCACGCCTTCATCGCGGCCGAGCTCAATGTCGCCGCCGAGGCTTCCATGCCGGCGGATGTTGAAAGCGCATGGTACCAAGCTAAAGAGTATTTCGGAAAGTACGAGCCGGAAGATCAAGAAATTGGCAAAAAAGGGTTTTTGCGCCCGGAGATGATAATGCTCGCTGAGATCTTGGATGATTACAACAACGGCATCACGGGTCCCGGACACTGCGAATAAGGGTTTCATCATTTTTCGGTCAGGTATTCGGGCCGGGGAGCAGATCCCCGGCCCTTTTCGTTCCAGGCGGAAATCCTGAAGATCAGTTTTCATTAACAATCATTCTGGGATAGCACTCTGGCACCGTGTTCTTCCTATCTTCCTGTAAAATCAGATGATTTTTCATGAGTCTGAAGGGACTAATCTAATAAAGGTCATCCATTATTCCGCCGTCAGGCGCAATTACAAAACTTTTTATTATATCCGATGAGTGTTTTACCCCCGGCTCAATGGAACCGATCACCCAGACAAAATCTTAAGGTTCCTCCATCATAACTGCCTGGAATTTCAGAGTATAGATTTCCCCCCGATTTTGTCCGGACGTTGACGGAAAAAACGATAGGGTCAGTTCTCGCCTTTCAACCTTTCAACGGATTTATGTTGTATCCGAGGTTTAAAGGAGAGGATTGACCCAATTTGTCCCCTGTTGAATACCACACCCCATGGCGAGCGGTTCATCCTGAAGGAAAAACCCCTTACGAAATCCCGCCGGAAAAGCTAGGATGACCCGGACCTTTTGCCCAAGGGAGGGAGATGAAAAACAACGAACGCAGTACGGTTACGGATATCATCGTCGCCCTCGTCCTGACCGGCTCCGTGTGGCTGCTTGCCGGTCGGGTCCTGGCTGATCCCAGACACTGTGCCCTGATAGCCATCGTGGTCCTGCTCGTCACCCTGTGGACCAACGAGGGTCTTCCGCTCGGAGCTGTTTCCCTCCTTCCCCTCATTCTGTTCCCGGCCTTCGGAATCCTTCCCCTGGTCAGGACTGCCGGCAATTACGCCCATCCGGTCATCTTCCTGTTCCTTGGGGGGTTCATGCTGGCCATCGCGGTCCAGGAGACGGGCCTTCACCAGTTCGTCGCCCGGCTGCTGCTGCCCAAAAGGGCCCAGACGGCCCGGAGCATTATCTTCTCCCTGGGCCTGGTGGCGGCCCTGCTGAGCTCCCTGCTGTCGAACACCACAACCGCCCTTCTCCTGCTGCCGGTGGGCCTGTACGTGAGCTCGGAACCCAGGTTCCAGGCGCGCTTCGTCCTTGCCATCGCCTACGGCGCGAGCATCGGGGGGATCATCACCCCCATCGGGACCCCCCCCAACCTGATCCTGATGGGCTTTCTGGAGTCACAAGGCCTGCCGTCCATCAACTACGCCAACTGGATGTTCATGACCCTTCCCCTTGCCGGCGTGATGCTTGCCGTAATGCCCCTGATTCTCGGGTTCGGCCTGCCGGAGAAACACGAGAGCTTTGCCGTCCGAAAATCCGAACGACCCATGACCAGGGACCAGAGAAAGCTTGCCATCATCCTTGCTGTCCTGGCCCTCCTCCTTATCTTTAACAGCCGGATCGACCCCTGGTTTCCGGGACTGGGACTCAATGAAAAGCTGATCATGCTGGGTTTCGGATTGCTCATGTTCATGCCGGGAATTGGTTTCCTATCATGGGAGGATACACGGTCGATCCCCTACGAGATCATCTTCCTGTTCGGAGCCGGATTTTCCATCGCGGCGGCCTTCATGGACAGTGGACTGGCCGAGGTTGTCGCCCTCGGCCTTCAGGGGTTTTCGCAGCTGCCGGGGTTCGTCCTGATCGTCCTCGTGGCGGCCCTGATCACCTTTTCCACGGAATTGACGAGCAACACGGCGCTCATCTCCCTCGCCCTCCCCATCATATTCTCCCTGGGGCAGCTCGGGCAGATCGACACGGAACTGATCCTCATGGTGGCGACCATCTGCGGAAGTTACGCCTTCATGCTTCCCATCGCGACACCCCCCAACGCCATCGCCATCAGCAGCGGCGCTTTGAAGATCAGGGAAATGATGAAGCTGGGGCTTGTGTTTAACCTGCTTGGCATCTCCCTGATCACCCTTACGGCATGGTTCTTCTGGCGGTGGCTTCTCCAGGGGGGCCCCTTGTAACTTCAGGGGGTCCTTTCCGGTTGACGGTTCTCCACTTTGCGGGACTGAAAAACGCTTTTCCCCAAACACAGGTTGATTTCTTCCCGTTCCGAGGTAGACTTCCGTATAAAAACCGGATGTCGAGGGGCCGCCGAGGGCCGGTCCTCCCGTTGCCTTTGACCGTCGGCCTTTTTTGAACTCTCGAAGAACTGAAACCAGGGGGTGCGCTATGACCGGGAACGATCACACAGGGACAGAGAGCGGCGGCCTGCCGCCGATAAAACCCGTTCCATTCACCGTGGATGCCCTGAAGTACGGGTTCACTTCCTTTTACAAGGTTGGCAGCGGGCTGTGGGTGCTAGCCGTTATATTTTTCCTCTTCAACATGGTCACAGCAAGGGGCCCTGCCCGGTTTGATACCGGTGAGCACTCGGTCTTCGTAACCCTCGTTATCGTCCTGATCGCACTGCTCGGTCAATTTCTGATCACGATGTGTATTTTCGTTGCGGGTTTGAAACTCGGGCTGATGGCCTACGAAAAGGGGACGTGCGCAATTTCGGACCTCGGGGAGGTCCTTCCGCAGGCAAGGACTCTCCTGACCGCAATACTGATCGCCATTCTCTGTTATCTTCCCGGCGTGCTGGTTCTGGCGGTGCCCGTCTTCGGCCTTCTCGGTATCGCCTGGTTTATCTTTTTTGCGACTAAATTGTTTCCGTATTTTTTCATCATTATTGACAAGAACATGGAAGCCCTAATAGCCTTTAATTTCAGTTTCCGAACGACGGAAGGTTATTTCTGGCCGGTGGCCCTTTTTGTTGTGGCTTCTGGACTCATTAACATTGTTGGGACCCTTTTGTTTGGTCTAGGTGTTCTCATATCCTTTCCCGTTACGGTACTGGCGGCGACCCATGCCTACAGGGAACTGGATTCCGGAAAAGCTGCATAAGATCGGCCGTTTACAGCGTCTTCCTCTGGTGTTTTTCCGCTCCTTTCCGTGAAACTGGTGGAATCAGTCGCCGGATCCGGTTCGAAGCTGGAGTGCTAACTGATTACAAAGGGAGAGTTTATGGGCAGCGTCGTTCTCGCGATCTCGGGTTCTCTCCGGAAACCGTCGTTCACGGAAAAGATGCTTGACCTGTGTATTGAAGGGATGGGGGAGGACCTGGAAGTACACAAGTTTTACCCGCACAGGATGGACATCGGTCCGTGCACCAGCTGCTGGGGGTGCTGGGGCAAGAAGAATCCAGGAGAATGTGTCCAGAAAGACGACTTTGAACAGATCCTCGATGTTTACAAGCGGGCTGACTTCTTTCTCCTTACCGCCCCCCTTTATGTTTTTGACCTGCCTGCGACGGTCAAGAACGTCATCGACCGATTCTTCGTTATCCTTGAGCCCGCCCAGGTTGAGTCCTCGCGGGGATACACGGAGCATCCCAAGCGCTTCGGGAGGCATCCCGGGACCGTCCTCATCTCCTCCTGCGGTTTTCCTGAAATGGAAAACTTCGACGTCCTGAGGAAGCATTTTCTTACCATCTGCGAACACATGGATTGGAAATGGTCCGGGGAGATCCTGATCCCGGCCTCCGGGGTGGCGCACGCACCGAAGGTTTTCGAAGGAAAATATGAGCTTATCCGGAAAGCGGGAGCCCAGCTCAGGGAGGGGAAAATTTCAAAAGAGACGACGGATGCCATCGCCGCCCCCGTCATGGCG
Source organism: uncultured bacterium (assembly GCA_965603295.1). GTDB lineage: Bacteria > BMS3Abin14 > BMS3Abin14 > BMS3Abin14 > BMS3Abin14 > JAFGWO01. The sequence continues at coordinate 5,242 of CBFDCL010000012.1, forward strand.
GCGGAAGATTACCGCAAGATGGCTACGCTGAGTTTCGAGGGTGGTGTGATGTCAAAGGCGAAAATGGTTGCCCTTGTCATGAAAGCGATGAAAGATATGAAAGGATGAAAAAACGATTCCCAGGTTTTGTTCTTTGTTTTTTCCTTGCGCTGCACGGATTCGGGCCGCTTTCGGCCCTGGCGGACGGCGAAGTGCAGAAAAACAGATCCTGCCAGATTAATACCACGGTCGAGTGGGATATCGAGGAAGAAGGCAGAATAATTGAAGGATCGTTCAATTACACTGTCATCGGAACCCTGAAGTTAAGCGAGGAGATGAAACAGCCGGTCTCCAAAATGTACGGGAATCTCAAATACGACGTCGAACGCCTGAATATGAGCTACTCGTACAATGAAAAGATCACCGAGAAAGATCCTTCATTTTGCCGTCAGAACCCCATCCTTGAAGAATGGTCGGGAAGCGGAAGCTACCAGTTTGGCGGCGGGGATCCCTCGGGGGCAGGCCTTTATATCCGCAATATGGGAACCATGTCCCCGCCCGCTTCTATGGTCAAGGGGGTCGGAGCCGAGTGTTTAACGTCAGAGCATTCTGCATGTTTCGCTTAATCACATTTTCCGATCCGCTTCCCACTGATCGTGTTCTTGATATGCATGCCCGCTCCCTTGATGACCATGTCCATCTCCCCGGTCATGGTATCCCCTTTGTAGATAACCTTCCCGGTTCCCTCCATCTCGCCGTTCTTCCCGGAGCAGACGATCTTCCATGAAATGGCATCCCCGTTCTGCTTGATATCCGTTATCTTGCACTCTTTGGAGGCTTCATCGCTCTGGGGAACACGGACGTCTCCCTTAAGGCATTGGGTATGGGTCACCGGCGGGATCATGCCCGGCATCCCGGCCATCTCTGTCTTGGTGGTGATCTCCCACTTTCCGGGGTTCATGTTGGGTCCCGCGAAAGCGACGCCAAGGAAAATAGCCATAAAGCAAACCGTAGCGATGAGAAACATTTTCCTGTTCATTCCCAGCTCCTTTCTGATTATGACTGCGATAAATAATATTATTCCCTGGCTACTGCATAAGCAAGCCCAGCGGCCCATTTTTTTCGCGGAAGAGTGCCTGCGATCCGGGCTTGAGACTGCGAATTTATTCGTTTAAAGATTTTTGAGCACAACTGCCTGGGTTTTTCCAAAATGGACCCGAGAACCGGGGAAGGGAAATTTCCTTTTTTCCATCACGACAGGATGTGTGTTTTCTTTGTCCCTGTCGGTGATGTGGTATACTACGCTGCGAAAATATGAGCGACTTGCGGGGGCAGAGGAGTGTCCAAAACGGTTGGCCAGACCGGGTAAAATGACATCCACGGAATCTTTTAGGCAGGATTTTACTTCACTATGCACCACCTGCGGGCAGTGTGCGGCCATGTGCCCCCCCTTTACCCATCGAACTGTCCGGATTTCTGACCGGGAGGTCCAGGAACAGGTTCGGAGTTTTCTGGATAACGGCCCCCTCGAAGAGGCTGTATTAGAGCGCAGCCGGCTGTGCGATGAGTGTTACAAGTGCGTTACGGACACGTGCCCCGCAGGCCTTGATCCCATGCGGGTCAACCAGCTGTTAAGGGGTCTCCTGAACCCGCAGTCCACGGAGAAGATCATGGCTTCGCTTCTCACCACCGAGGCGGAGTACCGGCGGATCACCACGCCAGCTGTTAAAGGCAGAGGGCGCGTTCTTTTTTTCCCTGGATGCAACATCTACTATCAGCCGAACCTGCTTCTGACCGCTCTGGACATCCTGGAGTTGATCTCTGCGGACTGGACTTTCCTTCCGGGCCTGGATCACTGCTGCGGAAACAACCACGATTCTGCAGGCCGCCTGACCGCGGGTGGAGAAGCGATGGAAGAACTCTCAACCTCCCTGGAAAGCGCTGGCGTGGACACGGTAGCGGTGTGGTGCCCCACCTGCGCGGCGCGTTTCCACCACGCTGGTTCCGGTTTGCCGGTGATCTCCTTTGCCCGGTTCGTAGCAGACCGCTTGGGAGGATTCCCGAAGGAAAGGGTCAATTGGGGTGGGGTGACGCTGCACGAAGCGTGCAAGACCGGCTATCTGGACCTGGACCCGGAGGCCCCCCGGGAGCTGTTGAGCCTGGTAACAGGGGAGCCAGTAAAGGAGATGGCCCGTCACGGGTTCGAAACAGTCTGCTGCGGGTGGAGCCTGCACCAGAACAGACCCGAAGCAGGGGATGAGAATCGGGAAGTGCGCCTGTTCGAGGCTGCTGCCACCGGGGCCCAAACTCTGGCGACGATCTGCCACGGATGCCAGTGGATCCTGGATTCACCCGGCGTCGACACGGACCTCCGGGTGGTCAGCTATGTCCGTCTGGTGGGGGAGGCTTTTGGGATCCGGCACCCGGAGCGGTTCCGGAAATTAAGACGAATGGGGGACACTGGGGCTGTCATCGAGTCGATAAGGGAGAGCATGGGCGATCAGTTCAACCGCCTCCCCTTTGATCGGGACAGGATCCACCAGGCCGTCGGGGAGGTGTTGGGGGGGGGACATAGCCCAAAGCCCAAGGTCCAAAGTCCAGCGTTATAATGCAGGGTACACTCACCTTCGCTGAAGCTGCGGTGGACAGATAGGACGGAGGGTGAAGGGCCAGAGAGTGCAGGGTGCAGAGGGATATTCTAATTCAAAATTCAAAACGTTAAACGTTAAAAAATAAACGATAAACCGATGTGATGGCCCCAGACCGCAACCTCAAACTTTCAAACAGTCATACTTTCAAACATTTTCCTGGAGGCGATGGTGGCTAAAGAATCGGTCCATAACCAGAGCTTCAGAAACACGCTCCACGAGATTATTTTCGAAGCGGAAACTCCAGCAGGAAAGTGGTTCGATGTCATCCTCATCCTGAGCATCCTGACCAGCGTCGGTGTTGTCATGGCCGACAGCATCGGGGTCGTCCGCGTATCCTACGGCCGCCTCCTCATGGCGGCGGAATGGTTCTTCACGATCCTTTTCAGCATCGAGTACCTGTTGAGGCTGATATCCGTGAAGAGCCCCATGGCTTACGCCACGAGCTTTTACGGGATCGTGGATTTCGTCGCTATTGTTCCCACCTATCTGAGCCTTGTCTTTCCGGCCACCAAGTACTTTGTCGTTATCCGCACCCTCAGGATCCTCAGGGTGTTCCGTGTGCTGAAGCTCATACAGTACCTGAAAGAAGCCAACCTGCTCATGAGGGCCCTTTCCGCGAGTCGGAAAAAGATCACGGTATTCCTTTTCGCAGTATTGACCTTGGTCACCCTCTTTGGTTCCCTCATGTACGTCCTCGAAGGGGAGGCCAGCGGCTTTACCAGCATTCCCCGGAGCATCTACTGGGCCATCGTCACCATGACCACGGTGGGCTACGGGGACATTGCTCCCCAGACAGCCCCGGGACAGGCCCTGGCCTCCCTTGTCATGATCATGGGCTATAGCATTATCGCTGTCCCTACCGGGATCGTCACTGTTCAGCTGGGACAGGAGATAGCGAAGGGCACCTCTCCCCAGGCCTGTCCCCGTTGCGGCCGCGAGGGCCACGACCAGGACGCGGTTTTCTGCAAATACTGCGGGGAAAGAATCTGACGCGGAGACCCGGAGGAAAGTCCAAAGTTTAACGTTTAATGTTTAACGTGAGTGTCCGTGATCTGTGATCTGGTTTTTCAAATCACGGATCACAATCTCAAACTCTCAAACTTCAAACTATGTCGTCCAACGTCCAACGTTAAATGCTTGCCACGCCATAGCTTTTGCGAAGGCGGGTCCAACGTGTTTCCCTTGGGTCTTGGATTTCTCGTCCGCCGTCTTGTCCGTCGTAGCCTGGAAGGCGAAGTCGGAAGCTGGTCGAAAGGTGGTAGCGAAGGCGGATGAATCTTGGATTCATTTCACAACTTTCAAACTCTCAAACTCTCAAACTTTCAAACTACCTATTCTCAATCCTCAATTCCCATACTCTCCCTCGGCACCATTCTTGCTTATAAAAAATGCGACAAAGGATCAGTGAGAAGGAACCTGTTTTCAAGGGAGGTTCACAATGGAGCTGACCATCAATTGTCCCACCTGCGGGGAGCGTATTTCGAGTAAATGCCGGGGCGAAGAGGACTGGTTCTTCTGCGGCTCCTGCCAGTCCATGTTCTTTTCCTGTGAAAGCCTGCGAAAAAACTGGCCTTCCCTGTATAAAACCCTTGCGGAAAGGAAGGAAGGTTTTCCAACCCTTGCGAAACGAGGGGCATAAGGCCGGGGATTCCGGCTCTGGCCCCATCTGGCGTTCATGATTGAATAGGAAAAAAATTACACAGATAAACCGTGAGGATACCCGACTTCAAAGAATAAGTGAAAATTTTTACCCAATCTTCGAAGCAAGGTGCGCTGTAACCGGGAGGAAAGGAACGGATTTAAGCAATCAGAGGTAAATTTTTCCCCTGGAAAACGGAAAAATTGGGAAAAAGTCGCCTCAGGGTCCATTTCAGGGAAACTGGTGTTTTAAACTGATCTGGAACGAATTTTGCTAAGTAACTAGCATTGGGGGGTTTAACCCGGGCATTTTTACCAGTGCCCATAGTGGAGTCATAAACCATGCGTGCTTATGCCGAAAAAATCAGCGAATTCCATCCCGGGAAGGTTCGGCCCTTTTTCACCAGAAATCAGATCGCCTTTCTGGAAGATCTCCTGATCAACCGGGGCTGCATGCGGGCTCTGGAAAACGGAAAGGGTTCCACCCATCCTGAAAAGTGCCAGGAGTGCGCCGTGAATCTGGCCGAAATGGTCAACACCATCAGGAAAATGAACCGACGGTAAACGAACCCACCCCACCCCCACCCGGTTTTGTGGGTGGAAGGCCGGCTTCGAAAGGAGCCGGCCTTTTTTTTCGAATTATCCTGATTCATTTTGCTCTGACATCGTACATGATGGGCCGAACTTTGTTATGATAAATGTTCGAAGTTATTGAGGATAACTAAGCGCTGCGGTCCCGAAATGGATAGGTACCATGAAAAACGCCTGTGTTGTTCTCCCGACCTTTAACGAGTCTGAAAGCCTGCCTTTGCTTATACCGTTGATCTTTGATCAGTCAGGTATGTTACCGGAGCATGACATAGATGTGCTGGTAGTCGATGACCTGTCGCCGGACGGGACCTCCGACGTGGTCAAAAAGCTTCAAAAAAAATATCCTGATCTTCATCTCCTGTCCGGGACAAAAAAAGGTCTCGGCGATGCCTACAGGAGAGGTTTTATCCATGCCCTTAAGACCCTGAACCCGGATTTTGTCTTTCAGATGGACGCCGACCTTCAGCACGACCCGGCCATGATCCCCGTTTTTCTCACATCGGTTGCTTCGGGACACACCCTCGTCATCGGATCGCGGTTCGTTGAGGAAGGAGTAACTCCCGGTTATTCCTTCATTCGGAAGTGTCAGAGCAAACTGGGCAGCTGGCTCATCCGAACCTTCATGGGGATTAAAGGTGTTCGTGACTGCACTTCGGGATACCGGTGTATCGATGCCGGATTGCTGGCTTGTTGTGATCTGAGTTCCCTGCCTTCCGACGGGTTTACCTTTCAGAGTCAGCTTTTGTACGAATTGATCCGCAACGGAGCCAAAGTTAAGGAAGTCCCCATCATCTTCAAACGGAGAAAACACGGCCGATCCAAGCTTACAATGGCCGATCGGTTTGATTTTATTTTCAACCTGATCTTTTTCCGCTTCAGGTGAACGAAGTAATACAGTGGCCAAAATGTTGAAAAGAATGATTGCGGGTGAGAATGGAGGGGGCTTAACACCTCTAGCGGTGTGGATCATCCTTGGGTTCCTCGTTCTCGTCGGCATCCTCAGGATCGCTGCCACCTACCCTGTCCTGAGCCAGACCCTGGACGAGCCGGCATCCATAGCCTGCGGCATGGAATGGCTGGACAGGGGAACCTACACTTACGAGCCGGTTCACCCGCCCCTCGCCCGGGTAATGACGGCCGTTGGACCCTACCTGAGAGGAGGCCGGGCCACCGAGGCACGATCCATGTGGAAAGAGGGCAACAACATCCTGCATTTCAAGGACACCTACTGGAAGAACCTGGCCCTTGCCCGCCTGGGGATCCTGCCGTTCTTCATCCTGGGCTCGGTGGTGGTTTTTCTTTGGACACGGGCGGTCCTGGGACAAGCTGTTGCCCTTGTCTCCGTTGGTTTTTTCACTACGCTCCCTCCCATCCTGGCTCACTCCGGGTTCGCCACCCTGGACATGGCCCTTGCTTCGACGGTCCTCCTGGCTCTTTACGCTTACCAGCGGTTCGTAAAGAACCCGTGTTTTAGACGAGCCATTTTTTTCGGGGCGGCCTGCGGGCTGGCGATCCTCACCAAGTTCACGGCCGGGGTTATCCTTGCGATAGCCCTCCTTTCCCACGTCTTCTTCGGCGCCCTTCTTGCCGTTAAAAGGAATGAGAGCGATTCCAGGGAATATCGTCCCCGTTCCGCCGTTCTCATCGGTGCCGCGATTCTGGCGGTCACACTGACGCTGTGGGCCGGGTACCGGTTTTCCTTCGGACCGGTGGTGGAGAATGAACGGAGGCCTTTTACCACCATGGGGGGGACGGTCAGAACACCCACGGCAAATCCGGGCATCCAGGAATCCACCGATAAAGATCCATCAATTCTGGAAGGCCGGTCCTGGCCCGCGCCCGAACTTCTTCAGGGGATAAGGCATGCCAAATGGAGGGACTCCTCGGGCAGTTTCGCCTACCTGTTTGGAGAAATTAAGCGGGGCGGCTGGTGGTACTATTATCCATCCGTAATTCTCTATAAAACCCCATTACCTTTCCTTCTTCTGATGATTATCGGGATCACGGGGGTATTCAAGCAGAAGCTGCACCGGAACGACCTTAACCACCTGATGATGGTTGTCTACCCGGTGGTGATCCTCCTGGCGTTCCTCCCTTCCCAGGTCAACAACGGGGTGCGGCAGATTCTGGTGATCTACGGGTTCCTCTCCATCCTCGCTGCCCTGGGGGCAGTGTCCCTTTTCGGATCGGGGTCGGGTTATGGAATCCGGCGGGGTCTGATCGTTGGTCTGGCGGCATGGCACATGGCCGGGGGAATCGCGGTTCATCCCGACTACGTGGCATACTTTAACGAACTCGCGGGGAACCGACCCGAAGAGGTCCTCGTGGAAAGCGATCTTGACTGGGGACAGGATCTGGGACGGCTGGTTCGAACCGTCAACGACATGGGCATTGAGGAGATTGCACTGAAAATTGCTACCACGGCGGACCTGAGCCGTTTTCCCTTGCCGAAACTCCGAAACATGAACCCCGGAGTGCCGGTCACCGGATGGATTGCCATCAGTTACTGGAGGCTGAAGTTCTACAATACGGACGGGGGAGCTGAACCGCCCTACGGATGGCTTGAGGAATACACGCCTGAACGCCGGGTGGGCACGTCTATCCTCTTGTTCAATATCCCCTAAGGACGGTGTTGGAAAAATGAAAGGCTTGAGGTGAATAGGCGAAATTCTATTCGTGCGGCCCAGGTGATTGGAGGTTTCCCTCCAGCTTTGAAATTTTGTGTTATCATAAACCTGATCTTTATGGGGTTATTGCCGGTTTCCTCCGGATACCGTTTCAAGCGGGAAACCCGGAAATCCGCCTTTGCTGAAGATTCCGCCAGGGGGTTATCCTGGTTCAATATGCGCCCGGAAAACTTTTTCCCTGATTTGTGATGGAAAAACCGGAAACGTGGGTGTGGATCACAAGGAGGGTAAGATGAGAAGGAAACGCGCTTTCTTCGACATGTTCCTCGCCGCGGGCGCCATCATCGCGACCCTGTTTACCATCTATTGCGCCAATTCACCCGGCACCCCGGACCTGGAACCATCCTGTCCCCACATCAACGATGTAATTATATCACCCAATGAAGGGCAGAGTTTTACCACAGGTGAAACCGTCACCTTCCAGATCAACGACAATTACGGAGGATTCACCTTCTACAACGTGCAGTGGTCCTCGGATATCGATGGACCCCTCGGCACAACGGACTATTTCACAAGAGATGATCTTAGCGCAGGAACCCATACCCTAACCCTGAACTTTTGGGATGAGCCCGTTTATGGGGGAGACACGGTATCCTGTTGGTATGATCGGACGATCCATGTTGGGGATGTTTTCAACGACTGCCCGGACTTCGATACCTCTGCCAACTGTGACGATTGCGAGCACGCTTACTGTCTCCAGGAGCCTCTCGATGGAGGAGTTTTCGGAGAGAGTGAGCCCATCGATTTCGGTGTTCTACTCAGCTACGATGCCAGTGTCAGCTATACCAGCATCCAGTGGGCCTCAAGCATCGACGGTCCCCTCTCTTCAGAACAGGCGTTTTCGTCAACTCTTTCCGCGGGCGCCCATACCATCAGCGTTACTGTCTACTACGACAGTTCTACCTACGGAACCGGCTACTGTTCCCAGGAGGTGGGTATCACAGTCGAAAGTCAGCTCATCATGTCCTACGACCTCCCGGGCACGGGGTTGACCCTGTGTTACGGCACCGGTTCCACCTCCATCGACTGCCCGGCACCCGGGGAACCCTTCTACGGCCAGGACGCCCAGTACGGGCCCAACGTGATGTCCGTCATCGCCAGTTCCGACGGCACCGCCTGGGACATGGACGCCGGCCTCATCTGGCAGAGGGGGTACAGCGGCAGTTTTTCCACCATCTACAACTGGTACGAGGCTTCCGGCACCTACGACGCGGTCCACAACCCCGGTTCCACCGACGTGTGCGGAGACCTTGACCTGGCGGGACAGTCCTGGCGCCTGCCGACGCTGCGGGAACTGGCCACCTTTACCGATTATGGCCGGCTGTACCCGGCTCTTGACACCTCCATTTTCGAAGCCGGGACCCCCATAGGTTCCTTTAACCCTTACTGGAGCGCCACCGAAACTGCATGGTCCGACAGCCGGGCCTGGTTCGTGGACGCGACGACCGGGTCAGCCATGAACATCCTTAAAGACATGTCCGATGGCATGATCTACGAAAGTTTCGTCCGGTGCGTCACCTACCCGTCGCTGCCGGCGCCGGCCTTTTCCGTCCACGATTCCCTCACGGTCACCGACAATGTCACCGGGCTCATGTGGGAACGCTTCGATTCCCCGGCCAATACCTGGGAAGAGGCCCTGGCACAGTGTGAGCTCGCGACCACCGGGACCTACCCCGACTGGAGACTGCCCAACGTCAGGGAACTCACGAGCCTCATCGATTACGGTATGCACAGCCCCGCCATCGACACGACCGTCTTCGGGGACTTGAGCACCGCTCCGCCTTACTGGACCTCGACGACTTCCATGTTGGACTACTCTTCCGCCTGGCTGGTGGACTTTGATGACGGTTCCCTCCCGGCAAACACGAAGACTTCATCAACCTACGCTTTCCGTTGCGTGAGAGGGCCGGATTGAGGGAAGGGGAAAGTGGAAAGTGGAAAGGAGAAAGGGAAAAGGAGAAAGGGACGGGGACCGATGACGGTCACCTGTCACCGCTCACGTTTTCCAGACTGTTAATATGACTCTTACCTGTCTTCTGAGTTTCCTTCAGGCCCCCGGTGCATCGGGGGCCTTTTTCATACCTTTGATGCGCGTGGCGACCAGCCACCAGCCAACGGCGGCAAAGGGGATCGAGAGGATCTGCCCCATGTTGAGGAAAATGGACGGGTCCAGGACGTGGGGCTCCTTGAGGAATTCCACGAGAAACCGTCCGCTAAAATAGCAGCCCAGGATCAGGCCCGTCATCAGGCCCAAAGGCCTTTTCTCCCCGAGTTTCCTGTCCACGGAAAAGAGGACGGCAAAGACAACAACACCCATGACGGCCTCGTACAGCTGGGATGGATGGCGAGGGGTCAAAGATAATCCTTTTGACCTGTCATAGATGGGATAGATTACCGCCCAGGGAACCGAGGAAGCCTTGCCCACGATCTCTCCGTTGATGAAGTTTCCCAGGCGGACGCAGGTGGTGGCCAGGGGGATGGAAAGGGAGAAACGGTCCAGGGCCTCGAGGTAGGGCATGGCGCGGCCCCGTGAGAAAACCCAGAGCGCACCCAGAAGACCGAGGGTGGACCCGTGGCTGGCAAACCCGCTGCGCCAGGAAGTCAACAGTTCCAAAGGGTCCTTGAAAAGGTACTCGAGGTTGTAGAAAAAGATGTTGCCCAGGCGTCCCCCGACAATAACACCGATGATCCCCATCCAGATGAGGGGAAGGGCTTCTTCCCACGGGCGGCCGGATCGCCTGATCTGCCATATCCAGATGAGGCCTCCCTGGAGCATGGCCAGCGCGAAAAACAGGCCGTAAAAGCGGATTTCTATCCCGGCCAACCGGAAAAACCCCGGGTCGAGATTATGGGTCCAGTAAGCGGTATTAAATGTAATCATCGGTGCTTGCGTCCCGCCATCCGGTTTTCTCGTGCGTTCAGGTCGTAAAATAATCTATAACATAAAAACCCGCCACACTTTTACCAACGAATCCAGGCAGGGTATAATTTCTCTGTAAGTCGGAAAAAACTCAAAGGAAGGGTTTATGTCACAAGCCGTCGGCATATGCGTTGGAGCGATGACCGTTTCCATCGCGAAGGAATCCAATGAGGGGATTACTTCCCGGAGGATTCCCCACGAAGGCAACGTGGCCGAAACCTTAAAATTGATCCTCTCGGAGAAAAGCGGGGCTCGGGTTGGGATCACGGGCCGGAAATTCCGCAGACTCATCAACGCCCCGACAATTCCGGAGCCGGAAGCGGTGGAGCTGGCTTTCGGCCACGTCCGGGAACGTTACCCTGATATCGACTGCATTGTCTCGGCCGGGGGGGAATCGTTCCTTGCCTACTGCATCGATCGGAAGGGGCACGTACGCTCCGTCCACACGGGCAACAAGTGCGCCTCAGGAACGGGGGAGTTTTTCCTTCAACAGGTGAGGAGGATGGGGCTTTCCCTGGAAGAGGCGGTGACGCTGGCAGGGGGCGCTGAACCCTATGATGTCGCCTCGCGGTGCACCGTCTTCTGCAAGAGTGACTGCACCCATGCTCTTAACAAGGGGATCGAACGGGGAAGGGTGACGGCGGGCCTCTGCCGAATGATGGCCGGGAAGATCGTGGAACTACTTCGCGCGGCCGGGGCCGGGAAAGCCCTTATTATCGGCGGTGTAAGCCGGAACACCATCGTCATGGAAAAGGTCGGTGAACAGTTTCCGGACATCATCGTGCCTCCGGAGGCTCCTTATTTTGAAGCCCTCGGAGCCCTCCGGTGGGCGGCCGAAAACGCACAGGGGGTCACGGCCGGCATGGGGCTGATCCGTTCCGGGATACACTCTTTTTCCCGCCTGCCGACCCTCGGCAAGGGGCTCGAGATGGTGACTTTCCAGACGGCGGAAAGGGCCGGATACGATGACCTGGAATACGTTCTGGGCCTGGATGTAGGCAGCACCACAACAAAGGCTGTTCTCATGGGGGCCAAGGGGAAAAGCATCGTCTCGAGTATTTACCTTCGCACCGACGGTGACCCGGTGGGGGCCAGCCGATCCTGCTACGAGAGCCTCCTGGCCCGGATCCCCGAGGGGACTGATCCTGCCATCGTCGGCCTCGGAGTAACCGGCAGCGGAAGGCGGCTCGCCGGGCTGCACGCGCTTACCGAAACCGTTATCAACGAGATCGTGGCCCATGCGGCTGCGGCTGTTCATTTCGATCCGGAGGTGGACACGATTTTCGAGATCGGAGGGCAGGACGCCAAGTACACCTTTCTGACCAACGGTGTGCCCACCGATTACGCCATGAACGAGGCCTGTTCGGCTGGTACCGGGTCTTTTCTGGAGGAATCGTGTCTGGAGTCTTTCGGCCTGGAAACGCAGGGGATCTCTGAAGTGGCCATGGCCGGCACCGATCCTCCTGACTTTAACGACCAGTGCAGTGCTTTTATCAGCAGTGACATCAAGACAGCCATGCAGGAGGGACTGGCGCGGGAGGACATCGTGGCGGGGCTGGTCTATTCGGTGTGCCGGAACTACCTTTCCCGGGTCAAGGGCAGCCGGCGGGTGGGACGGAAGATCTTCATGCAGGGCGGGGTGTGCTACAACCGCGCCGTGCCCCCTGGCATGGCCAACCTCTGCGGCGCCCGGATCGTGGTGCCGCCCGATCCAGGTCTTATGGGTGCTTTCGGAACGGCTCTGGAGGCCTGGCGAAGGATCGAAACAGGGGCTGTCAAAAAAAAGGTTTTCAGCCTTTCCGAACTGGCGAACCGAGAGATAGAGTCCCTCGAACCGTTCGTCTGCAGTGGGGGCAGGGAGAAGTGCGACCGGAGGTGCATCATCGCTCGTTACTCCATTAACGGGGGCATCTATCCCTTCGGAGGGGCTTGCGACCGGTTCTACAACCTGCGGACCGGACGGAAGGTGAACACGGCTTCCCTGGACATGGTCCGCGTACGCGAGGAATCGGTTTTCGGCGGAAACCTTGCTGGGGGGGCCGCAAACGGGCGAGGGACCGTCGGGATCCCCTCTTCCCTTTTGACCAATACCTATTTTCCTCTTTACCATCGTTTTTTTACGGATCTCGGGTTCGAGGTTGTCCGGAGCGGCCGTTCCGATCCTGGCGGAATGAAAGCCGCCGGATCGGCCTTCTGTCTCCCCGTCCTGCAGTCCCACGGGCACGTTCGGGATCTCCTGGACAGGAATGTTGAACGGATCTTCATCCCCCATGTCAAGGGGATCCCCTCCGGGGACGAGGCTGCGGTCAACTGCACCTGTCCCCTGGTTCAGGGGGAGCCCTATGTCCTGAGCGCGGCTTTCGGCGAGGATCTTTCGGACCGTCTCCTCACCGCGGTCCTGGATTTTAACGATCCCCCTCAGACAAGGGAATCCTTCTCACGCCTCGGTATGGAGCTGGGTTTTTCCCGCCGCCAGTCGTCTGAATCTTTTGACAGGGCCCTGGGATCTTTTCAACGGTCCCTTGAGGAAGCGAGCCGGGCCATCCGGAAGGCCCTGACCGATCCCGATGGGGAGGAAACCGGGATCGTCCTGTTCGGACGGCCTTACAACGCTTTTTCCAGCCTCGCCAACATGGGGATCCCGGTTAAATTTTCCAGCCGGGGATACCGTGTCCTTCCCCACGATCTTCTTTCCGCTGCCCAGGAGGAGTGCCAGAAGGACGAACGCATGTACTGGGCCTCAGGCCGTTCCATCCTTGCGGCGGCCCGGTTCGTCCGGGAAGAACCCGGTTTGTTCGGGGTCTATATCACCAACTTCAGCTGCGGTCCCGATTCCTTTATCCTCGAGCGGTTCCGCAGGGTCATGGGGGACAAGCCTTTCCTGACCCTGGAGCTCGATGCCCATACGGCCGACGCAGGGGTGGACACCAGGATCGAGGCGTTTCTCGACGTGGTCCAGAGCTATCGGAGGACCAGGTCTCCCGAAATCTCCCGACAGCCGTTTTCCCCTTGCCGGGTGATCAGGGAAGAAAAGGGTTTGTCGGTCCGGACGGGGGGAGGCGCCAAGTTTCCGGTCACCGATCCGGGGGTTCACGTCCTGGTTCCTTCCATGGGGGACTACGTAGCCAAAGGTCTCACCGCCGCCCTGAATTTCGCCGGTGTACGAGCCACCCGGGCGCCGAGGCCGGGTCGCGATGAACTGGCCCTTGGATCCCAGTGCGCCTCGTGCAAAGAGTGCCTGCCGTACCTCCTAACCTCCGGATCACTCAGGCGTTACGTCCGGGACCGATGGGACAGGGACGAGATCCTCCTGTACCTGATGCCCGAGGCCGAAGGTCCATGCCGTTTCGGGCTCTACGGAGAGGCCATTCGGGCCCTTATCGAAAGGGAAAGTATAGAAAACGTGGCGGTTCTCTCCCCCTCCTCGGCCAACGGTTACCAGGGGTTTCCCGACGCTTTTCCCCGACGGGCCCTCCACGCGGCGGCTATTGCCGACGGGTTGGACGACATCAGGGCAGGAATCTGGACCCTGGCCCGGGACGGGGTCGACGCAGCCGGGCTGCTTGAGGGAGTAGAAGAATTGATTTTTGAAAGCCTGGCGACAGATTCGGAGAAAGAGGTCGACAAAGTCCTGAAAGAGGGGATGCTCCGATTATCCAACCTCAAAAAATCCGGAACCCTTGAGGATGTCACCAGTGTTCTTCTCACCGGGGAGATCTACGTCAGGAAAGATGGATTCTCCAGCTACGATCTGGTTCGGCGGCTTGCCGGGGAAGGGATCCTTGTCAGGACCTCCCCGGTGCTGGAGTGGCTTTTTTACATAGACCAAATCGTCATCACGGGCATCCTTGGTCTTGCGACGGTTCCCGAAAGGATGGCCCTCTGGCTGCGCAACCGCTACAGCCATCGAATGGTTGTCAGAATACAGAAGATCCTCGAGCTCTCCGGGTTTTTTAAAAAACAGCACCTGGATATCGGTTTCCTGCTCAACAGGGGACAGAGGCTTATCGACCCCAGGCTGACGGGAGAGGCCATCCTCACGGTCAGCTCCACCCTTTCCGAGATCGGGGACAAGGTGCACGGGGTGATCAGTATCAGTCCCTTCGGATGCATGCCGGGCCGGATCGCCGAAGCGGTTATCGGCCATCGCCTGGAAAAAGACAAACCGTTCTTCTCCCGGAAAAACACAGCGTTCTGGAAACATCGGGGCAAATCCCTTTCCCTGCCCTTTCTTGCCCTGGAAACGGACGGAAGCTCGATGTCCCAGATGGAAGAGACCAAACTGGAGAGCTTCATCCGATCGGCCCATCGGTTAAACAGGGAACTGAAAGAAATGGAAGAGAAGGATGGGAAAGTCGGGTTGAGCGTCGTGGGCTAACGGTTGGAGTTTGAAAGTTTGAGAGTTTGAGAGTTGCGGTCTCCCTTTAACGTTCAACCCACCGTCGCTGAAGCTATGGTGGGCAAGCGTTTAATGTTTAACGTGGAAATCAGTGATCGGTGACCGGACAAACAGCCCAAAGCCCAATGCCCAAAGAGAAGACAAAGAACCTGTGACGGGTGGCTGTCCTTTTCCAATTTCTGATCACAAATCACTGATCACGGATCACCAATCACCGGCTTCGTTTTGGACCTTAAAAAAGTAGCAGCAAAGGCGAAGGCGGGTATGAGCCGCGCTCCCTTGCTGCTACTGGAATACTATTACTATTTCTATTACTGGTTCTTACCAGACTTTATATGGCAGGAACTTTCCGGACATGACCACCTTGACCCGGTCTCCCTTCGGGTCCTCTTCCTTTTCCACATCGAAGCTGAAATCGATAGCGCTCATGATGCCGTCGCCGAACTTCTCGTGGACGACGGCTTTGAACGGGAAACCGTAGACCTGCATGATCTCATAAAGACGGTAGATGAGGGGATCAGTGGGAACGACGGGTCCAAGCCCCTTGTTGGGAAAGGCGGTGAGATAGTACTTGAAAGCGTCCTTGTCCTCGTCCAGTTCGAGGGTCGAAACCACTTTTTCCGCTTCCTCGGCTGTAGCCTGGGCCTGGCCGAAGAAGAGCGCCGCTGTCCACATCTCGCTGCGTCCGAGGATATCTCCGATTTTCTGGAACGTCAGGCCCTTGTCTTCCTTGGCCTCCATAAGCACTTCGGTGAATTCAGATATTTCCATTTTTCCTCCCTTCATGGGACTGTCCGGAAAAGATCGATAAAGATACGAGGCCGAATATATAGGAAAAATCCGAAAACGGAAACCAAATAGGAACTGTCACAGAAAAAAACGGGAAATTCCCTTTCTGCCCCTTGCGAATCGAACTTTACGCCAGTAGTATATTTTATTGTCCAAAGCAAAGCGGCATAAACTGCCCGAAAGTCAAATCCGAAAACAGGAGAGAACAGAATGAACAATGATGATGATTATGTTGACTATGTAGTCGTTGAAAACTGCCCACTGTGTGGGAATTATCATGAGTACTATCTCAAGGTCACCAGGAAATCCGTTCAGGGGATCACCCTCCCCCCAGAATACGATGATGAGTGCCTGCTTTTTTCATGGGAGACGACCTTCCTTTGCCCCGTGAAGAACGAGGAATATAAGTTCTTCGTGGATCTCGAGCACCGGATGTACGAACGCATCGATGATGTGGACGCCAAGCTCAGGCAAGACTGAGATTTCAGGTTCGGCAACGGTTTTTCCAAAGGAGAGCCCCTCGCATGACGAGGGGCTCTTTCTATTCAGAAGAACAATAAAACAGTGCAGAGTGCAGAGAGGTTGTCCAACGTCCAACGTCTAACGTTTGCCCACCGAAGCCTCGCGCGAAGGTGGGTCCAACGTGGAAAAGGTAGTTGAGAGTTGAGCGTTGAGGGTTGAGATTTGAGAAAAACTGTTTGAGGTATGAAGTTTGAGGTTTGAAGTTGCGGGTGAGGTTTGTGTCTTCAATTGGCTCTGTCACCAGCCCCCGTCAAGGCGGAAGGCGAAGGCGCTGAAGCAATCCCAGGCGAAGCTGTTGATTCGCTGTTGTTCCCTCTGGTCACTCCTGAAATCTCGTCACGCAGGGTAGGTTCGCGATGACAAAAAACAATCCAGAGTCCAAAGAGATCGTCCAACGTTCAACGTCCAACGTGAACTTCTGCAACTTCAAACCGCAAACTTCAAACTTCAAACCTATAACTAATCCCAAATCACAGCATTGATGTTAATCTAAAGTTAGGGGACCAGTGGAAATTGTGCCTCCCGACCGCAGCATGCGGAATGCAAACACTGCGTCAAACGGGAGCGTAGGAGTTGAGAGGTGAACAATGCGGATCGAGATGGATATCAAGCTCGGGTTCAAAGAAGTACTGATACGGCCGAAGAGATCCACCCTGAGGAGCCGTTCCCTTGTGGCCCTGGAACGGACCTTCACCATGCTGCACAGCAAGAAGGAGTGGAAAGGGGTTCCGATCATCGCTGCCAACATGGATACCGTGGGAACCTTTGAGATGGCCGAAGCCCTTGCGGGGCACGACATGATAACGGCCATTCACAAACACTACAGCCTCGACCAATGGGACCAGTTTCTCCAGGGCAAGACGGAAACCGTTCGGGAACGCCTCATGGTCAGCACGGGCCTGACGGAGCAGGATATCGAAAAACTGGGAGGGATTTTGGGCGCCCATCCCGACCTCCAGTTTATCTGCATCGATGTGGCAAACGGGTATTCTGAGACCTTTGTCGAATCCGTCCGGAAAATCCGGGAAAAGTATCCCGACAAGACCATCGCGGCCGGGAACGTTGTTACCGGAGAGATGGTGGAGGAGCTGCTCCTTTCGGGTGCCGACATCGTCAAGGTGGGGATCGGATCCGGTGCCGTCTGCACCACAAGGGTCAAGGCCGGAGTGGGTTACCCTCAGCTTTCCGCGGTGATCGAGTGTGCTGACGCTGCCCACGGCCTGGGAGGGCGGATCATCTCGGACGGGGGCTGCACCTCCGCGGGAGATGTGGCCAAGGCTTTCGGCGCCGGGGCGGATTTCGTGATGCTCGGCAGCATGTTTGCGGGGCACGATGAGGGGGGCGGCCAGTCCTTCGAGCGCGACGGACAGCAATACAAACTGTTTTACGGAATGAGCTCCGACACGGCCATGGAAAAGTATGCCGGGGGAGTTGCCGAATACCGTGCTTCGGAAGGAAAAACGGTGGAGGTTCCCTACAAAGGCCCCGTGGAAGGAACGGTCCGGGATATCCTTGGTGGGGTGCGTTCCGCGTGCACTTACGTGGGGGCTTCCGCCCTCCGGGAACTGACCAAGAGGACCACCTTTATCCGGGTACTGGAGCAGGAAAGTCAGGTGTATGGGGAGGAATAACACGATTCAAAGTCCAAGGTCCAATGTCCAACGTCCAACGTCCAACGTGAAAACCAGAACATTGCGAGGAGCGTCGAGGATGATGAAAAGAACAAGACGATCCAAAGCGAGGAAACAGGTTCATTGAAGTTGTCTCCCATTTTTTCCAACAAAGGGTTATTACGCTGAACACGAAGGCCGAACAGATCCGCAAACGCTACCTTTATAGACGATTGGTGCTTGCTGGGGACATCAGGATCAGCAGGGAAACGGCCAGAAAGATGGTTGGCCCGGATTGTGCCTACAAGTTGTACGGTAGAGTTAAAAACCCGAGGATCAAAACACCAGGAAAGACAGGTTGAACATCGAACGGTTATAAACTTTGGACGTTGGACATTGGACGTTAGACTTCGTTTTATTTAAACCCTTCCTCCACCTTGTACTTCTCATCGATGACCCAGTTCTTGTCCTGTTTTCTGCAGAAATACTTCCACACAGCCCAGGAGGGCTTCGGTTCTTTCGCTGCCGGAAGGGTCGCCCCGATGGTGAGGTCCGGGTGGGTCGCCCAACCCGTCACGCGGACCTCGATCTCCACCCTGTCCTCGAACCTGGTGCGGTCAACGATTTTGACGTCCTCGATCTTCACTATAAAACCCATCTCCTGCTCAATCATCACCATTCTGTTGATGTCGTTCGTGAAAAGTTCGTCCGGAGGGTAGGAGGAACACCCGGGAAGCAGGAAAAGAAACAGCAATATCGGGGACAGAAACGTAAAATAACTGTGGTGGGGAACCTTTTTCAACATGAGGTCCTTTCGTTTCTCGGGTGCGATCGCGGGTTTGGCGACTTGGGAACGGGACGCGGAAAACCCGGGTCATATGTGTTCGATGTCGTCCGGCTTCCTCTCTTTTTCCTCCAGCTTCTTCTCCAGGTATCTTCTGGCCGCATCCTGTGCCCCCAGGCCGAAAGCGATGGCAAAGGCGAGGACAATTCCGCCGAAAACGATGGCGAAGGCCACCAGGACCGTATCCTTTCCGATTCCCAGCAGTTCAAGGGCCATGGTGGCGGTGAGGATGTAAACGGTGATCTTAACGAATCGGGCGAGGAAACTGCCGAAGGGCAGGTTGGCGTTCACCGATGCGATAAGGGTGGCGCGGCCCAAAAAGTTTCCCACCAGGTATCCGATCACCACCACGAAGGCTGCCACAAAAACATTGGGAAGGTAAAGGAAGAACCTGGCGAGGAACTCTTCCACCGCGGGGGTTTTGAGAGCATCGAGGGCCATTGTGAGGAAAATAAGGACCACCGTCCAATAGGAGAAACGGCCGATGAGACCCGAAAGGGAGTCCCCGATGCCCAGGTTCCTCAGGGCGCCCTGGGCCCCTGATTTTTCGAAGAGGTTATCGACCTGGATCATCCGGAGGAAACGAACCATGAAAAGTTTGACGAACCACGCCACGACCAGTCCGAGAATCAGGAGAAAAAGCCCCGTGAGCATGTTCGGGACAAAGGCCGCGGCCGTTTCCAGGAACTTCTCCATCGGATTAAGCAGAACCTTTTCGATAAACGCTTCCATATGGTCACCTCTTAACGCTTCCATCTGTCAATCAGGTACGGCTTGTACCTTTCGAAAACGTCGCACAGTGATTCCAGCCTGCGTTCCACCTCGCCAGAATCGCTCTCGGCAAGCTCCAAAACCAGTGAGGCAACCTTTCCGAGGTAAAGGGGGGTTAATGTCTTCATGATGTGGTCACGGTTCATGATCCGTCTGTGCCAGGCCACGGCGTAGTCGTAAATGATCCGTGTCCATAGCTCGTCATCAAGGTTGAAAGGATCGGAACCCCTCACTGAATTAAGCAGATCCATGGTCGCCGGCTCCAGGATCCGGGCCCAGAGTTCGCCGAGCTCCTGCATCCCTGCCCCGAACATGTGGATCATACGGTCGGTGTTAACGTTGACCGGTTCCAGCCCAACAGCGAACTGGAATCCGAAAAGAGGAACGGGGGCCGCGCCGTTAACCTGTTTCCATGTACCCTCGTATTCCTCCATGAGCTGGAATACGGAGCCCACTACCTGGGTGAGCATGGCCGACAGATCGGAACCCGGATCCTTTGCGGCGTGGATCTTAGCTCCCAGGAAAGACTGGCAGACTTTAAAACCGTTGGCCACAGCCGTTGTGGTCATCCATATGTCGATGCCGAACCGGGCCACGTCGGTTTCCCATACATCCTTGGAAAGGTAGAACCCGGCCATCCGGCCCGAGAACCCGAAATCACCTCCGATGGGCTGACGAATCCTTTTTCCGTAAAGGGCGCTGGTCATGGGAAAAACGATACTGTTGGTAATAGTCCCGTCGTACTTATGGCGCAGGTAATAGGGGTTAATGAAGTCGAACTCCTCCTCGAGGACTGGTCTGATGAGGAGGTCGATCCACTCGGGTGTGATGCTGCGCAGATCCGAATCCACCACCGCGCAGGCCTTAACATCCAGTTGACGGGCGATCTCGAACACTGTTCTGAAAGCGCTTCCCTTGCCGGGAATGCCGTGGTAGGGGGTAATGATTTTGGAAAAAAGATCCCTCCTGCGGGGGATCAAAAGAGGCTGAAAGTCGTCGATAAGGGTATTCTCAACGATGTTCTTGGTGTCGTCTGTGGATCCTCCGTCTGAGTTGACCAGAACGGTGGTCATCTCGGGAAAGTACTTGGCCACACCTGCCTGAGCGGCCCGAACCACATGGGCGATGGTATCTTCGTTGTTGAAGCTGGGGATGCCGATAACGAGATCCGCTTTTCCGATCTCTTTCAGCTTCGATTTGACCTCTTCTCTCAGGACAACGGTATCGATTTTCCACCCCCACCGGTCACGCGGGTTTTCACCGCCGGGCATGTCCCTGGCACGATCTAGATGGTTGTCTTGTCCTCCAGTTTCGGGTCAAGGGATTGAATACAGGAGTAAATGGTCAGTGTCATCCGGTGGACGAGGAGCAAGATCAAAACGATGAAAATGGCCATCAGGAAAAGGTTCTGCTTTCTCCAGGGGCTTCCGGGTTCCACCGTTTTCTGGTGTAAGACTTCCGAAAGCCCCCCGTCGTGGCCGAGGGTCACTCCGTTTTCCTCCTGGACATAAAAGGGACGATCGCTCCACCCATAGACGGTCACCGTTTCTCCGGGGTTTACGTCACCGATAAAATACCGATTACCGACCGGGACCAGGATCTCCCCTTCCATCCCGCTTCGGCGGACCTCCACCGACCGGATCTCGGGAAACATGACGAACACCTTCCCAAAGGTTTTCAGGCTGTCGTTCTCGATGTTCAAACGGTAGTAATGAGTGTAGTAAAAGAGCGGGTCATTGGAAAGATCCCAGAGAACATATGTTTTGAGATATTGTTCCACTTCATCGAGAACCTTGTGGGCTGTTTGTTTTTCTCTTTCTGGAACATTAACCCAGTAGCCGAAGGCATCCCTGGACAGTTTTGGGGCAAGGATTCCTGGAAGGAGGGCCGAGTCCGATGGTACGTGCAGTTCGTGCACGGAAAGATGGCCCGTGAGGACAGGGGAGTGATGAGTCATGTGTTTGTAGAGCTTGACCATCCCGAAAGTGGCCAGGCCACCGACACCGATTGTCAGGAGAATAATGAATAAAGGCCTCATTCTCATAAAGTTGTTCCCCTGGCTGTCTTTCCATGTTGAAAATATTCAGAAATGGCTGATCGGAACCTTGAACTATTAATTCTACTATAGAGACCCGGAGATGAACAGTAGGCAGAGAAATCGATGGGGGGCAGTTATGTTCCTGCGGAAAACCCTGAACTTATCCATACGCTCACCAAATACGTTATAATAAACGTTACACACAGGCAAAAGGAGGTTTTCATGGCGGATCTGTCGGTAACCTACATGAGCCTTCCCTTGAAGAATCCCATCATCGTTGGCAGTTCGAGTCTGACCCAATCGGTTGACAGTATTCGTCAATGCGAAGGGGCAGGTGCAGGAGCCGTGGTGTTAAAATCCCTCTTCGAGGAGCAAATCGAAGGGGACATCCACCAGGCGGAGAGTGAAACCTCCCTCCTGGCTCACACCGAGGCCCACGATTACGTTCACCAGACGGCCCTTCAAATGAGCCAGGACAAGTATCTCCGGCTCATCAGGGAGGCGAAAAAAACGGTGTCCATCCCGGTCATCGCGAGCCTCAACTGTATCCGGGCGGACTGGTGGACCAGCTACGCCGTGAAGATGGCTGAGGCCGGGGCCGATGCCATTGAGCTTAATATCGCTATCCTGCCGACTTATCTCATGGAAAAAGGCAGCGAGGTGGAGGCCACTTACATACGGATCGTTGAGAGCGTTCGAAAGAAAGTTAATATCCCCATCGCCGTAAAAATCGGGCCGTACTTTTCATCTCTTCCACATACATCGCATGCTCTCGCACGGGCGGGGGCGGACTCCCTGGTCCTTTTTCACCGATTCTGCCAATTCGATATCAATATCGACAACATGAATCTGGAATACGGATACCGTTTCAGCACACCCCAGGATATCCACATCCCCCTGCGGTGGATCGCCATCCTTTTCACCCAGGCGGAGTGTGAATTGGCAGCCACCGCCGGTGTCTACGACGGGGAAGCGGTGATCAAGCATATTCTCGCCGGGGCGCAGGTCGTCCAGGTCTGTTCCGCCCTCTACCAGAAAGGGCTGAGCAGAATCGGAGATATACTGAATGACCTTGAAGATTGGATGATCGAATACGGGTTTGCCTCCATCGATGATTTCCGGGGGAAGATGAGCATGGAACTGGAGGGGAAGCCGGATTACTATCAGAGGCTCCAGTACATCAAGGTGTTTTCAGGGGTGGAATAAAGAATCAGAATTCAGAAGGAAAAAAAAGTTTGAAGTTTGATGTTTGAAGTTGCGGGTTCAACCTTGGATCTTGGGTTTTGGACCGATTTTTCCTCCTCTTCCTTTCACAGCAGCATTTCGGCCAGACGTTCCGGTGAATCTACGAGAACCTCAGCGCCGGCATCGGCCAACTCCTCCCTTGTCCCGTAACCGTAAGTTACCCCCACAGGGTAGCAGCCGTTGGCGACGGCCGCTTCCGCGTCGAACTTCCTGTCCCCAACCATGATGGTATCCGCCGCTGGCAGGTTGAACTCTCTGAGGACCTCAGCCACCAGGTCCGCCTTGCAGTTCCGGCCGTCCCCTCCTTTCTCACCCCGGACGGAGATGAAATGGCCGTCCAGCCCGTGATTCTCGAGAATCATGCCCGCCATGGCCTCGTTTCGGGCCGTAACCACGAAAAGGGAACGGGTTCCCGCATGCAGGGCATGGAGCATCTCCGGGATCCCCTCAAAAGGGCAGGCCTGGGGAAGTCCCAGTTTGGCATACAACGTACGATAGGTAGTGACCGCAAGTCCCAGATCAGGAAACTCTTCCCCGAGGAGGATTGAGAAGACCGTTTCCAGGGGGTAACCCACGAGGGGACGAAAAGCCTGGATGCTTCCGGGATCCGCTCCAAGGGATTGCAGGGTGGCCAGGAGGGTCTCCTCAATGCCGGGCAGGGAATCGATGAGAGTGCCGTCGAGGTCAAAAAGGATGTTAGGTGTGTTTTTCAATTAGGGACCGTCTCCCCTGAGCCTTGTCAGGTGATGTAACGCTGTACCTTATCACAACCTGCGGTGAAAGTTGCGGCCAATGAAATCCCCCCCGGAATGGTCCGGGGGGGAGTGGGTTAACTGATTACCGATGCGCTGTCGCACATCCGTTTCCTCAGGTTCCCGTGCAGGAACCAGGGTCAGCCCTGTTTAATTAAGGGATTCCTTCAGTTTTTTTTCGATCCGTCTGTCGGCCTCCACTTCAAGCTCCCTCCTCATCTCCTGCTCGGCATAGGAGGTGGCTTTGGTGGCATGCTCCTGCATTTTCCCCCCGCAGTGGATGTTGGATCCAACATCCACCTGAACCGCGATTTCTTCAGCGGCCGCAGCCATCCGGGCCTCCATCTCCAACTCGATCCACTGCTGAGCTTCCTTCTTCAACTTCTCCCGAAGAACCTCATTTTCCTTTGTCATCCTATGATCTCCTTTTCTTTTCCCGACTGATTTTCTTTGCTTCAAGTTAACCATGTTCCGTGGGACTTCAACCCCGAAGACAACGATTTTTCCCTGGCACCGGAAAAATTAAAAATTGAGGATTGAGAAATTGGAACGGTTTGAAAGTTTAAATGTTTGAAAGTTTGAGGTTGCCCAAAGGATCCAAAATTCAAAATCCAGGTTCCAAGGGGAAATACCCCGGACGTTTAACGTTGGACATTGGACCGCACATCCGAGATCTGAAATTTTTCGCCAATCACTAATCACTCATCACTGTTTGTTCCCTCTGAACTCTGAACTTCATAAATTTACTCCTGGATGATCCCGGAAGGGGTTGCCAAAAAGCGGACGGCCGTCCGGTTCGCGGAAATGACGTTCAGGGTGTAGGAGGCCCCGTCACCAGAGTAAAGGAAAGACCCGCTGAGCATCCGTGCTTCGGATTCACTGGCCGGAAGGTTGGTTCCCGGGACCGCTGCGCGGAACTCGAAGTAGCCTAAAGGCCCCGGAGGATAGCGGTTGTCGGTGGTTCCAATGGAATACTGTGTCAGAGCGGAACGGATGGTGTTCAAGTTGACTTTTGTGACCCCGATGATGGCGTCGTCTTTCTGCTGCAGGAATATTGGAATTGCAACGGAAGCGAGGATTCCCAGGATGGAAAGCACGATGAGGAGCTCCACCAGAGAAAACCCGGCCCTTCCGCTGGGTCGATCGTGTCTCCCGGTGCCCATAATACTCCTCCCGTCAGGGTTTTCCTGCCCCGGAATTTCGGAAAAAAATTGACCATCCTTTTCTACACGATTTTCCTGCAACAGGAAACAACCCGAATCTGGAAAAAGGATATTAATGTCATGAGGCCGCCTCATTTCCCGCGACGTGGTGGAACCTTCCTTAAAGGTGGGGTTTCGTGTTAAACAGGAAGCGACCCCGGATGACGAGGATCACTCCTCTGGTTGAGAGGGACCCACCGGGAGAGAATGAAGGTCATCCTCCGCGTAAGGTTCGGGACAATGGGCAGATTCCGTCGACGTTACTACGATATCTTTTCATCCTTTTACGATCTCATCATCAACCTTCATTCCAGGGATAAGAGTGCCGGTCTGCGGGATTTCCTTGTGGAATCATCGGGGGTCAGGCCTGGAGACGTGGTCCTCGACATCTGTACCGGAACCGGGTCCGTTGCCATCCGGGCCGGAGAAGAGGTTAAAAGCCCCGGCGGGAAGGTCGTGGCCCTGGATTTTTCCCACGGTATGCTGAAAAAAGCCCGGCGAAAAATTAAAGACAGCACACGAAAACGTGTTCACCTTGTGGAAGCCGACGTTTCCAGCATGCCTTTTGCCGATGGTTCCTTTGATGTTGTGACCTGTTCTCACGCCATGTACGAGTTAACGGCCCAGGCGCGAAAGGAAGGGCTGGGGGAGATCAGGAGGGTGTTGAAAAAAGGCGGGTCCTTTTTCATGATGGAGCACGAGGTTCCGGAAAAGCCGTTTATCCGGTTCCTTTACTATGTTCGCCTGACCACCATGGGGTCGCGGGAAAACCGAGGGTTCGCCAGGGACGAAACGTTGGAACTTGGTCAGCACTTTTCCGATGTTAGGAAAAGCCATTCACCAACGGGGAAATCGAAGCTGATATCAGGTAGAAAAAGTTGAGAGTTGAGGGTTGAGGATTGAAAAAATGTTTGGAGTTTGAAGTTTGAGGTTTGAAGTTGTGGATCGCAATCATCGTTATCAGATACTGAAGCGAAGCGATCTCATGGAAAAAAAGTTTAAGTTTTGATGTTTCGGGTTTGAAGTTGGAACCCTGTCAACGTTCAACAGGGGAAATCCGTGACTGGCGATCAGGAAAGGCAAATTACTTTTCACGGATGTTAACTTCAAATCTCAAACTTCAAACTCCAAACTTTAAGTTCCAATCCCCAAGCCGGGAACCGTTCCTATTCCCCCGCTCCCCGCAATTTCCTCAATCCGCTAATCAGCGACCCGTGGAACCTCCCCACGTCCTCGATGACCATGTAAAGGCACGGCACCAGGACCAGGGTGATCACCGTGGCGAAGAGGATACCGTAGCCGAGGGAGATGGCCATGGGGACCATGAAGCGTGCCTGGACGGCTCGTTCGAACATCATGGGGGCCAGGCCGCCGAAGGTGGTGACCGTAGTCAGAAGGATGGGGCGGAAGCGCTGGCTGGCGGCGTTGAGCACCGCATCGTGAATGGACATGCCCCTTTCCCTGACGCGGCGGTTGGCGAAATCGATGAGGATCAGCGAATCGTTGACCACAACCCCTGAAAGCGCCACGATCCCGAACATGGAGACCACGCTCAGGCTGTACCCCATAATCATGTGCCCTATGACAGCTCCGATTATACCGAAGGGGATGCTTGTCATGACGATAAACGGCTGGGTGTAGCTCTTGAACGGTATAGCGAGCATGGTGAAGATGATGATCATGGCCAGAACAAAACCGATCCTCAGGCTCCCCATGCTCTGGCGCTGTTCAGCCGCCCGTCCTTCGAAGCTGTACTGCAGGCCCGGGTAGCGGCTGAGCAGCGCGGGCAGTTCATCCTGTCTCAGGGCATTTTCAATTTCGCCGGCCCGGCTGCGGTTGTTCATGTCGGCTGTGACCTGGACGACGCGCCGGCCGTCACGGCGTTTGATGGTAGTGAACGCCCGGCCGCGTGTTATCTCAACGACATCCCTTAAAGGAACGAAAATACCCGAAGGAGTCCGGATCATCATCTCCTGGATGTTGTATTCGGAAACCCGCTCCTCATCCGGCATACGGACCGTTACCGTGAGTTCGTTGCGTCCCCGCTGCTGGCGCAGAACCCGTGAGCCATAGAAAGAGTTCCTTATCTGCCGAGCAACATTCTGGGCGGTCAGGCCGAGGACTTCCCCCTCCGGCTTGAGTGTGAAGTCCAACTGCTCCTTGCCGGGCCGGAACCCGTCGTCAATGTCCTTTAAAATTGAATAGTTGGAAAGTTCCTCCGCCAGTTCGGCACTGGCCCGCTCCAGGATGGGAATATTACGGTGGGAAAGCTCCACCGTGATCGCGGAGCCGAATCCGGGTCCTCCGAAATTGGAAGCGAAGTTGATTGTTTGAACGCCCGAAACAGATCCCACCGTCTCTCTCCACCTGCTGGTGAACTCCCCGGTGCTCATGATCTCGTTGCGGATCTCGGGGTCGGCCAGATAGACCAACATGAACCCGTTGTGTGTCCCCCCGCGGCCAACCCGCGTGTAGATGCCTGTGACCAGTTCCGGATGGCCGGACTCCTCGAGGACTTTTTCGGCCCCGGAGTACAGCCTTTCCAATACAGCCTCGGTCTTCTCGATAGGTGATCCGAAGGGTAGCTCCACTGTGGCGCGGGAGAAATCCGATTCGACCCTGGGGAACTGGCTGAATCCCATGCGTCCACTTCGGGCGTAGAAAAAGAAAAAGGCTAGAAGAGCGAGGGCCAGGGCAACCACGAAATAACGCCTCGATAGGGCCCAATCAAGGAAGGGGCTGAAGCGGTCCCGCACCCAGTTTGTGAACCATCGGGAGAAACCCTGCTGCCTTCGGTGTATCCAGGTTCTCACGCTTCCCCTGTGCGGTGGTGTGTGATGAGCCAGATGAGCCGGCAGGACGAAAATGGACTCCACCAGCGAGATGATAAACGCCGTGCACACAACCAGGGGGATCATCCTGAACATTTTGCCCGTTGGGCCGGGCACGAAAAAGAGCGGCATGAAAGCGGCGATGTTGGTCAGGATGCTGAAGGTCACCGGTGTTACGATCTCCCTCGCCCCCTTGACCGCCGCATCCAGAAGCGTTTCCCCCTCCTGGTAGTAGTGATAGATGTTTTCACCGACGATCACGGCGTCGTCCACCACGATCCCCACGGCGATGATGAAGGCGAACAGCGTCATCATGTTGATGGAAATGTTCAATACCGGGAAAAAGAGCAGGGAGCCGAGGAACGAGATGGGGATACCCATCATGACCCAGAAGGCGAGGCGGAGTTCAAGGAACACGCCCAGGATAAGGAGTATCAGGACAATACCAATAGCCCCGTTTTGAAGGAGCAGTCCGGCGCGTTGTCGGTACATCTCAGAACGATCCCGCCTGATCTCGATCCTGACCCCTTCGGGGAAATCCTCGTTGAGGGCGTCCACCTGTTTCCTGACAGCATTCGCCACCTGGATAGGTGTCTGGCTGCCGATGCGGAACACATCCAGAAAGACCGTCGGTTCGTTGTTGAAGGTTGCGTAGCTGTCCGTCTCCTCGTAGGAATCGTCGATGGTGGCGATCTCCTCGAGAAGAACCTGAGTGCCGTCAGGGGCCATGATGATGGGGATGCGGGCGAACTGGCGGCCGTAGTCCCGGCGTTCCTTAACGCGCATGAGGATTTCTCCCGTGGAGGTCTTTATCCCGCCCCCGGGGAGGTCCACCGCAGCGTCCCTCAACCTGGCCGCAATTTCGTCAAGGGTCAGGTTGTAGCGGCGAAGGTTCTCCTGACTGATCTCGATGGAGATCTCGAGAGGCCTGACGCCCTCCAGTTCCACCTGCGTGATGTCTGGATCCGTCAGGAGCTGGTCCCTGGCCATCTCACCCAGTTCGTGCAGGGTAGCCTCACTGGTCCGACCGTAGAGAACAAGGTCGACGACGTTGCGCCGGTGGGAGAGCACGGAGACTTCCGGATCGTCCGCATCCTCGGGGAATGTGCTGATACGGCCGATCTCGCTTTCGATATCATCGGCCAGTTTGAGAAGATCCTGCCCTTCGAGGAGTTTGACCTCCACCCTGCCGCTTCCCTCCCCGGCAGTGGCGCTGACCTCGTCAACACCGTCAAGCCCCCGGACCGATTCCTCTATGGCGAGGATAAGGCCCTGTTCGACCTCCTCGGGGCTTGCTCCGGGATATGAGACGCTGACCCGGACGATGTTCCTTTCGATATCGGGCATGACCTCCTGTGTGATCCATTTAAAAGACAGCAGTCCGCCCACGATGCAGAAGATCATGATAAGGTTGGCCGCAACGTGGTTGTGGGCCATCCAACTGATCGCGCCGCGATCAGTTGGATGGAGTTTCGAGTTGCTGGTTGCTGGTTTCTGGTTAAAATCGTTTGACATAATCAAATCCTAAATTCGGACAAGCTTTTGGATTCTCTTTATTTCTAGAAACTTGAAACAAGAAACTTGGCTTTCGAATCGCTGCCTTACTCAGCGATTCGAATGCTCATCCCTTCCACGGCAGCTGGCAGGTCCGAAACTACCAACCGCTCACCGGGTGCAAGACCCTTCGCGACGACGCTGACGACGTCCCTCCAGACCACCTTTACCTCCTTGATCCTGATGCGGTTTTCGGAATCCACGGTGTAGACCAGGTTTCCGTCTTTGAGGTACTGTCTCGGAATGTTGAAGACGTCCTCGATGGTTCGTCCCTCGATATCCACGCTCACGAAATCACCAAGAAGCATGGGCTGCCTTTTGGGGTTCGGATCCCGAAGATCCAGAGGGTCCTTCACCTCGATGAGCAGGCGAGCCAACCTCCCGCTGGTCTGGATATCCCCCATAAGTTTGAAAACCCGCCCCGGCTGTACCTGTCCGGTACCCGTTTTTACCGACACGATGGACCCTGGATTGGTTGGTCCTTCGGGGAGTTGGATCCAGTCGATACGGTCGAGGGGTATCATGGCTTCGATATAGTAGGAGTCGGTCCCCACCAGGATGGCGAGGGTGTTTTGGGCCGATATCTGTCCTCCTACATCGACGTTAACGGATCGTATGAGAGCATTCAAAGGCGCCCTGATGACGGTCCTTTCCAGGGCCAGCTCAGCCTGCCTGACTTCCGCCCCGGCACCCTCAAGGATCGCTTCCATTTCGGCGAGCTGGGGCCGGCGCAGGGCCAGTTCACGGTCCAGTTCCGAGGCGTCCTCGCCGAGACCCAGTATTTCCCATTCCGTTCTTGCAACCAACTGTTTTCCCTGCTCGGCCTTCAGGTTGGCGATGGCTGTTTCAAGAACCGCTCTTTTTGCCGTCAGAGCCAGCTCGTAGTCCACGGGATCGATCTTCGCCAGGGTCTGTCCCTTACTGACGATCCCCCCTTCGACGAATTCAGGGTGAGTCCAGATGATGGGTCCTCCCACCTGGGCCTTAAGGTCCACCTCTTTGGCGGGTACGACCGTCCCCATCGCCGGGATGATCACAAGGTAATCGGACAGACTGAGTTCCTGGACAGTTACAACCGGTATGGTTGGAACGGGTTTGCGCCGCTCCGGCCTGGGCTTGTTGGTCATCATGTATCCTGCCACCGACGCTGAAATAACGAGGGCGAGGATACCCGCGAGAGTCAGGGCAACCTTTTCCCGCACAGTAAGGAGCGGACGGCCGTGAGGTTCGTTCATAGGGTAACTCCTGATCTAATTAGTAATGTTAATAGTAATAGGAATAGGAAATTTCTGTAATAGTAGAAGGTAAGGGTAAGAAGAAACTTTTCCCTGGCAATTGCTTTTCTATTTTTCTTTCTATTACTATTCCTGTTTTTCAAACTCCGTTTGCATCCATGAGCCGCCCAGGGCCCGGTACAGAGCCACCCGGTAGGTTAGCCTGTCGAACTTCGCCTGGACGATGGACCGCTGCAGACGGTGGGTGCTGGTCAGAGCCGTTAGCACAGGAAGGTAATCACTCAGGCCCTTCCGGTAGCGTGAAAGGGCTTCGCGATAACCGTCCTGAGAGATTTTAAGCTGTTTATCCAGGGCGGTGATATACTCGACCTGTT
>CBFDCL010000013.1:0-35243 GCA_965603295.1 uncultured bacterium
TGAGAGTTTGAGAGTTTGAGAGTTTGAGAGTTTGAAAGTTTGAAAGTTTGAGGTTTGAAGTTGCGGAACATACACTTTTGACGTTGGACGTTGGACGTTAGACGTTAGACCCTTCCTCTGCACTTTATAATCGAGGTTGGCCCGGGGCCGATAAATCGACCCCGGGCCGGGGGGTGGGGTGGGGGTAAGGTTGGGTTCAGGGCGTAACAATCCGGATCGCTTACGCCCCGTAGGAGGCAAGTACCAGCTTGAAGGAGACCCGATACCCTCTCTAGTTACAATAATGTATTGCAACGATAGTGCCAGCGAAGGCATCGTTCCGTCAGTTTGCAACATTTTGATTATGAAGGGGAAATTTACAATCGACTGAAGGAGTGCTGGGAAAGAGGGATGGAAAAACGCACTTTTTTCAACGTTCGGCCCATTTTAGGCAGGTATTATTTTAAACCAACGGGGAAGCCGTTCGGCTTCCCCGTCATTTTCCTCGCACCGTCAGATCCGCTCTATTCCTTCGGGGGTTCGGGTTTCATCACCTCGCGGATTTTCAGGTAGCTTCCAGCCAGGAGCGCGGCAAAGACGATTACGGTACAAAAAAACATGGCAAGGATGGAAAGGATCGTGACAAATTTCAGCATGCTTTACCTCCCGGGGTTTCCGGTCCAAAAAACCCTGTTGTCGGGATCTCTTTTTTTTCGTTATCGGCACTCTTCTTCGTTCATGGTGTTCTATAATTTTCCCGGGAAAATGACAAGTCACTTTTTCGCGTCTACGCCCCCTCTCCATCCTGACTGAATCCATAACCTTTAACCGTGATACCTGTTGCCTGTTTCACCATAACTGCGTAATGTTACGACATGTTTGCTGCGCTATTCCTTCTCGTTTTCATCGCAGCAGCCTCCTTCGGGATGATGGGGCTCGGGAGCGGAATATACTACGTTCCCCTTCTTTCCTGGTTCGGCCTCGACTTCGCCACCGGGGCAGTGCCCCTCGCGCTTCTCCTGAGTTTCTTTACCGGGGCCGGAACGGCCCACACCTATTTCAAGAGGCAGCATATTCACCTGAACACGGGATTCCTGGCGGCTCTGACCGTTTTCATCGGTGCGCCCCTTGGAGTCTACACCCTGCATTGGGCCCCTGTCGGCGTCGTCAAGATCATTCTTGCCATCGCTGCGTTCTACGTGGGCATCCGTGCCCTTCTCAGCGGGGAACCGGAGTGCCGTCTTGAACGGACCTACGCTCTGAATATCGGGTTGACCCTGTTTATGGGGTTCCTCCTGGGATTTTTCAGCGCCCTCATCGGGGTGGGGGGCGGATTCCTGCTGACCCCTGTCCTTCTGACCTGCGGATTCCCGACGAAAGAAGCGGTGGGCACATCCTCCCTTGTGGTAACCGTAGGTGCTTTAACGTCGTTTCTCTTTCACCTGCCCACGGCCCATTTCCCCATGGAGATGGCCGTCCCCCTGGCCGCGGGGGCCCTGGTGGGAGCCAAGCTGGGAGGAATGTGGGCTACCCGCATTGCCCATCCCAAAACCTTGCGCAACATTGTCGCTTCCACGATCATTCTTATCGCGATCAAGGTGGGGTGGGAAGGGATCGCCTCCATGCTCAAGTAGGGAAGAGAACCCATTTTTTGTCGCTGTTTCTCCGAAAGCTGCGGATTATTACTATCGCTTTTTCAGGAACCGGTTGTTTGCTTTCCGGATTTTCGTCCTTCTCAGAGGAGCGTTCCTTGGATTCTTTTTTTAATGAGATCCTGGGACTTGCGACCGATTTTATCGCCGAGTTCCAATATATTCCCTGGTACTTTATCAGCGGCGTTGCCCTGGAAGCCATCGTTCGCACCTAGGGCTGGCATATCCAACTGAGAAAGACCCTCGAGCGTTTCGGGGATGGGGCCATCTGGCTGGCAGTGGGCATCGGCCTTTTCTCCCCTCTCTGCGCCTGCGGAATCCTCCTTTTGACGATCTCCATGATCATGGCGGGAATATCTTTCGCAGGAACAAGGCGGGACTTTTTTTTCATGATTCAAGAGGGATCATAAAAGAGAACACCTTCGAGGAAAACGGGTCCGCGGTCTTCATCACGGACAACCCCCGGGATGTCACCCTCAACGATAATATTTTCCTGAGCAGCCCTGACTATCACGTCAAGCTTGGAATCCGCGTTACCGGGGACTTGATGATCCAGGGGGGTGAGTTCAAGGTGCCGGAGGGAAAGGGTGCCGAGGATTTCATCTTCGACAAGGAGGATGATCCGGACCTGGGGAAGGTCACTCTCCTGCCTTGACGCGGTGAAGGGGAGACGCGACGACGCGGAGAAAGTTCCTAAACCCCGTGTCTCCGTGTCCTCGTGTCACCGTGTCTGATCATTGCTCCACACCAATTTTAGGACAATGATCATTCACCTGGCACTCCCCGCACTTCGGCTTGCGTGATCCGCACACCGCCCTTCCGTGGAAAATCAGCTCGCTTGAGATCGGCATCCATCGATGGGTCGGGAGCAGTACGTTAATATCTTTCTCGATCTTTTCGGGATCAGTGTTTTCCGTCAGGCCCATGCGGTACGAAACACGCTTGACGTGGGTGTCCACCACGACCCCCGGTATCCTCTCAGCGATCCCCAGGACGAGGTTGGCCGTTTTACGGCCCACTCCGGGAAGCTGCATCATCTCCCCGAGGGTATGGGGAACCTCCCCGTCGAAATCGGTGGCGATGGCCTCGCAGCAGTCCTTGATGGCTTTTGCCTTCTGCCGGTAGAACCCGGTGGAAAAGATATCTTGCTCCAGTTCCGAAAGATCGGCATCCGCGAAGACCCTGGCATCCGGGTATTTCATGAAGAGCCCCGGCGTGACCCTGTTCACCCGCTCGTCGGTGCACTGCGCGGAGAGGATCGTGGCAACAAGCAGTTGGAGGGTGCTGTCGAACCGAAGGGCTGTTTCATTTTGATAAATTTCAGCGAGGATGCTGTCAATTTTCGCTGCACGTTTTTTCCTGTTCGTAACAGATTCTCTCACCGTAACCTCCGGTTGTGAAATTTGAAATTGCAATGCTTATCCACCCCTCCTCTTTCTGAAATATTCCAGTAGTTCCTGGGAGGTTAAGCAGTTGAGCACATCTTCTTTCGATAACCAGCCTTTGCGTGCCACGCCCAGGCCGGAGAACGTGTACTCCAGGTCCGAAGTGCTGTGGGCGTCGGGGTTGACGGCGATCCGGATTCCCATCTTTTTTGCACGGTGCAAGAGCCTCCAATCGATATCCAGCCGATAGGGGTGAGCGTTCAATTCAATGGCTTTCCCGTTTTCGGCGGCGCATTCGAGCACCCGTTCCATATCCACGGCGTAAGGTTCCCTCGTGAGTAGCAGTCTGCCCGTGGGGTGCCCAAGAATGTCCAGGTAGGGACTCCCCAGAGCCTGGCAGATGCGATCGGTCATGCGGCTTTCCTCCATCTTGAAATTGGAATGAACGGATCCGATAACGAAATCGAAAGAAGCCAGGATCTCATCCGGATAATCCAGGGAGCCGTCCGGAAGGATATCCGACTCGATTCCCTTAAGCAGGACAAAGCCGTCCCCTTTTTCGTTCAGGTGGTCGATAATATCGTGTTCCTGTGCTATCCGATCGGGGGTGAGACCGCGGGCGTAACGGGCGGAAGCGGAGTGCTCGGTGATGCCGAGGTAGGCGAATCCGAGGTTTCCGGCCGCTCGCACCATCTCCTCTAGAGTGGCGGATCCATCGCTGGCGACGGTGTGCACATGAAGGGCCCCCTTCAGATCACGGGGACTGACCAGCACCGGGAGTTCACCCTTCGCAGCGGCTTCCACTTCTCCCATATCCTCCCGAAGCTCGGGAGGAATATACCCCAGCCCGAGGTTCGTGTAGATGTCCCCCTCATCCCCACACGGAATATTCCTTTCCCCCCTGAAAAGCCCGTACTCGTTTAGTTTTAACCCCATAGACTGCGCACGGGCCCTCAAGGCGATATTATGATCCTTGCTTCCGGAAAAATGCTGCCACGTGTAGGGGAACGACGCGTCAGAAACGACCCTGAGATCCAGATTGAGGCCGGACTTGAGACGAGCGGTGAGTTTGGTGTTTCCCCGGGCCGTGATCTCCTGAACCAGGGGATGGACGACCGTAGCGTCCATGAGAGGATCGGGCTCTCCTGAAGCCACCAGGTCAATATCCTTGACCACTTCCCTGCCCCGGCGCAGGGAGCCGGCGATCTCCACCCTGCCCGCCCCCTTGACGGTCCGCAGGGCTTCCACGATCTTTTCCGCTTCGGCCCTGACCGTTTCGGCCAGGTATTTCCCCGCGTAGGCTGTGAGACTGGCGATCCCCTTCAGGATGTTCTCCTGGGTCCTGGTGCCGAACCCGGGAAGGGTCAGGAGCCTGTTTTCCCTGCATGCATACTCCAGCTCTCCTACGGAGAGGATCTCGAGCTCCTGCATGAGAATCCTGATTTTCTTCGGTCCCAGGCCCGGGATGCGAAGCATGTCCAGGACCCCTTCAGGAAACCTCGATCTCAGTTCTACGAGGAAAGGGGGATCGTCCGATTCCAGCAGTTCGGCAATATGGGCCGCGATGTTGGGACCGATTCCTTTTACCGAACGGATAGATCCGTCGGCAACCGCCTTGCCCAGGTCATCGGTGAACGCCTTCACGATCCTGGAAGCGCTGCTGTAGGCGCGCACCCGAAAGGAGCTTTCCCCCGCCAGTTCCAAGAGGACCGAGGCTTCCTCCAGGGCATTGGATACGGCTTTCTTGTCCATGGGGAAAAATGTAGCATAAATCAGGAGTCAGGAGACAAAATCCGGAAGTCAGAAGAAAACCATCCCTTGTGTATGGGATGTAATATTCTGTAAACTGAAATGGGACATACGGCAAGGATCGGCGACAAGGGAGTACGAAGCCCTTTGGCAGGCTCAGGGTCCCGAGCGAAGTCGAGGGACAGATGATGTGCTATCGGGAACCGCATAAACATATACCCCAATGAGCGCAAACCTGACTCCACAGTATAAGGAAGCCGAGGAAGAATTCCGCCAGGCCGAAACACCCGACGCAAAGGTCGAGGCGCTCAGCCGGATGCTCCGCCTCATCCCCAAGCACAAGGGGACCGAGAAGATGCAGGCGGATATCAAGAAACGCATCGCCAAGTGGAAAAATCAGGCTGATGTCGCGAGGAAAAAAGGGGGGAAGAGAACCGATCCGTCCCACATCCCCCGCGAGGGTGCAGCCCAGCTCGCGGTCATAGGCCCTGTCAACTCCGGCAAATCCTCGCTCCTTTCCATCCTGACAAGCCTCGAACCTGCCATCGCGGACTACCCTTTTACCACAAGGTTTCCGCAGCCCGGCATGATGTTTCACCAAGGCATGCCCATCCAGCTCGTTGATACCCCGGCCCTTGACCCGGACGTCACGGAGCGCTGGGTATCCGGGCTCATTCGGAACGCCGACATGGCAGTCCTCGTCCTCGATCTGGCCAGGGACGATCTCCTCGAACAGTGGGAATCCGTCCAAACCGTTCTCGAATCCCTCAGGATCGAACTGGTGGACGGAACGTCCCGGAAAACCATCCAGGATGACGGATGGGCAAAGATCCCGGCTATTTATCTCGGAAATAAGTGTGCCATGAAGGAAGCAAAAGATCGTCTTGCCATCTTGACGGAACTGATGGAGAACCTCCCTGACATCCATCCCGTTTCGGCCAGGACAGGGTTCGGACTCGAAGAGTTCAAGGACCGGATCAAAAGTTCCCTGGGGCTCATCCGTGTTTTCTCAAAACCGCCCGGCAAGGATCCTGATCTGACCAACCCTTTCGTGTTGAGACAAGGTGCCACCGTCTCGGAACTGGCCCTTACGGTCCACAAAGACCTGGCGAGGGAAATGAAGTTCGCCCGCGTCTGGGGCGAGCAGGTTTATGACGGTCAGCGGGTGGCCATGGAATACGAGTTGATCGATGGAGATATTGTTGAACTGAACGACTGAAATAACACCTTCTCCATCGATCAACTCGAGTGAAAAGTGTAGAGTGTAAAGTACAGAGGGGAAGGGATAGTTTGAGAGTTTGAGAGTTTGAAAGTTAAAAATGGTTTGATGTTTGATGTTGAGTTTAAAGAACCATGTTTAACATGAGTATCCAACTGCACCTTGCACTCTGCGCTGCGACCACAGTGAGAGGACCGGCTGAACACATGAAAGTACAATTCACTGTTATCACGGTCGTCACCCTTGTTATGGCAATGTTGTGGCCGATTCGGGTTCAAGCCGATCGATTGACCGTGGTCGCTTCGGTTTTCCCCCTCTTCGATTTCGCCCGGGA
Source organism: uncultured bacterium (assembly GCA_965603295.1). Classification (GTDB taxonomy): domain Bacteria; phylum BMS3Abin14; class BMS3Abin14; order BMS3Abin14; family BMS3Abin14; genus JAFGWO01. Next base: position 6,319 of record CBFDCL010000013.1, read on the forward strand.
GGTGGCGGGACCGGATGCGGACGTGAGGATGCTTCTTCCGGCCGGGGTGGAACCCCACAGTTGGGAGCCGAGACCCTCGGATATCGTAGCCGTCTCCAACGCGGACGTTTTCCTTTACGTCAGTGAGGCAATGGAGCCCTGGGCCAACAACCTTGTGAAAGCGGTGAAGAGAAAAGATATTACTTTCGTCGACGTTATAAGCGGCCTCGGGTTTCCTCAAAATGATGAACATAAGGGATCATCGAACGTCGGTAAGGGAAAAAACAGCAATGAAAGTGATCCCCATTTCTGGCTCGACCTTTCCCTTTCCGCGCAAGCTGTGGAGATGATCGGCCGTTTTCTCAGCCAGAAAGATCCTGAAAACCAGGATGCCTTCACTGCCAGGGCAAGTGCTTACGCCCACCGCTTGAAAAAGCTCGATCGGGTTTTCGTGGACGGCCTTCAACACTGCCGAACCCGGCGGTTCGTCACGGGAGGCCACAGCGCTTTTGGCCATCTCGCAAGAAGATATGACCTCATCCAGATCCCCCTTTACGGGTTGAGCCCGGATTCGGAGCCCACCCCCGCATATCTGGCCTCCGTAGTAAAAACGATGAGAAAAAACAATCTTCAGGTTGTTTTTTTCGAGGAGATGGTGAACCCTCGACTTGCCAGGGTCCTCGCATCAGAAACCGGGGCATCGATGAAAGTACTCATCCCGGCGGGCAACATCACCGCCCGACGGATGGAACAGGGCACCACGCTCATCCAGATCATGGAAGAAAACCTTTCAAGCCTCAGGGAGGGGCTTTCCTGTGATTAATGAGGACATCCTTTTCGACCTGGAGGGGATCAGCTTTCATTACGGAAGCGACCAGATCCTTGACAAAGTGACCCTGCAGGTCCGCAGAGGCGACTTTCTCGCTCTGCTTGGACCCAACGGGTCCGGGAAATCCACCCTTATCCGCATTATCCTCGGGCTCATGAAACCCGAAAGCGGAAATGTTCGCATTATGGGATACGATCTGGACGCTTTCAAATCCTGGGATCGCATCGGGTACGTACCCCAGAAGGTCACAAACCTGGACCCTCTCTTTCCGGCTTCGGTGCGGGAAGTGGTGGCTATGGGGATGCTGCCCCATAAAAAATGGCCCCGTTTTCTCAGACCTGGAGACGAGGACATCATCGATGAAGCTCTGGACCAGATGGAGATGGGCGGTTACAAGAACAGGCGCGTGTGGGCTCTTTCCGGGGGACAGCAGCAGCGGGTCTTCATCGCCAGGGCTCTGGCCTCCCAACCGGAGATTCTTGTCCTCGATGAACCGACAGCCGGTGTGGATGGCGTCACTCAGGGGCGATTTTACGACATGCTCGAACGCCTCAATAAGGAGAAGGGGGTTTCGCTGGTTCTTGTGACTCACGATATCGGGGTGGTCACAAAATACGTGAACAAGGTTGCCTGCCTGAACCAGAAACTCATTTTCCACGGTAGCCACGAGGAATTCTGCAATTCGGAGCAGGCCGTGACTCTCTTTGGCCCCGAGAGCCACCTTATCTGCCATCGACATTAAGGAGACGGACCTAGACCTGGGACCTAGTTAAATAATCACGGTATTTTCTAGGATCAGGACAAGGACTTTCATGGAAATATTAGCTTTCAGTTTCATGCAGCGAGCCATTGCGGCCGGTGTTCTCATCGCTCTTGCCTGCAGCGTGCTGGGCGTTTTTCTGGTCCTTCGCCGCGATGCCATGCTCGGGCACGGGTTAGCCCACGTCACCTTCGGGGGGGTGGCTCTCGGCCTTCTTCTGCACATCTCGCCACTGTGGACCGCATTGGCCGTCTCGATCCTCGCGGGTATCCTCCTCCTGAAGCTCAGGGAAGCGGCCGGACTGCACGGAGATACCGCTATCGGCATCGTCTCTTCCGTGGGGTTCGCCCTTGGCATCGTTATCGCCAGCGTCTCCGGAAGTTTCAGCGTGGAGCTTTTTTCCTATCTATTCGGGAACATCCTGGCCATCGGCACGGGGGAAGTCTGGGTATCCATCGCCCTGGCGGCTACGGTTTTCCTGGCAGTGCTTCTCAACTATAATGACCTCGTGGCGATTGCTTTCGATCACGAACTGGCAAGGACCTCGGGGGTTCCTGCCGTCCGCCTTGATCTTCTCCTGGCAGTGCTAAGTGCGGTGACCGTAGTCCTGGCGATGAAGGTTGTAGGTCTTCTCCTTGTGGCGGCGCTAATTGTAATCCCTGCTGCGACTGCACTCCAAATGGCAGCGAACTTTCGAATGGCCATCATCTTTTCTGGCCTGGTGGGCATGTTTTCGGTCCTTGCCGGCCTGGCAACCAGCTACCGCCTGGACCTGCCGGCTTCCGGCACTATTGTCCTGGTAGAGGCCGTCCTCTTCGCCGCAGCCTGGGCGGCGGCAAATCTGCTGAAAAAAAAGGGGGGCATTAATTTTTGACTCACGCAGAGCCACTGAGTTCACAGAGAAAGGTCAATTATTAGAACTTTTTCCATATCTTTAAGATTTCCTCTGTATCCTCTGTGTCCTCCAGCGAACGAAGTGAGCGAGTGTGAAACTGTTTGTTGGGAATCTAAAATCTGGAATTGCCCTTATTGAAAGGTAGGATGCCATGAACGAGTTTATCCTCGAGGTTATCGAAACAATCCAGCGGACCCCCATGTCAACCAGCGTCCGGATGGACAAGCCGGTCGGGTTCCTCTATTCGCCCGGCCAATGGGCCCAGTTCACCCTTGAGATGGGAGGGGGGGAAGAATCCAAACCGCTCACCCTATCGTCCTCCCCCACCGAACCGTTCCTTGAATTCACCAAGAGGATCAGCGATTCGCCTTTCTCACAGGCTATCTCCGGGCTCAAACCCGGGGACCGGATTCTTCTCAAGGGACCCGCAGGGAACCTGGTTTACACGGGTGGGATGGAAAAGGTGACGTTCATCGCAGGGGGCATCGGCATTACCCCCATAAGAAGTATCCTTAAATACCTGATGGACAACCGGGTGGAGGGAACAAAGCTCTTTCTATACGGCAACCTCAGCGTGGAGGAAACCGCCTACCGGGACGAGATCCGGCAGTGGGAGGCTCAAGACCCCGGTCTGAAGGTCATCTATGTCCTGGAAAAACCGCCCGAGGGTTGGGACGGCCCCACCGGCTTCATAAACAGCCGGATTATTGAGGAATCCGTACCCGACCTTGCTGAGCAGACGATCTACATCTCCGGTCCCCCCCTGATGGTGAACGCGGTCAGCGGAGCCTTGGATGAGTTGGAGATCCCAATGGAACACAGGATCCTTGAAAAGCTGGAAGGGTATGAGGGGATGGTATGAAAGATAATCTCAGATCTCAAATCTCAGATTGGTAATAAGAAGGAGGGCGCAAAATGCGCCCTCTTTTCATCGTAGGAATTATTCTAAAATTCAGATCACCTGGCTACGATTCCCGTTTGAGATCTGAGATTTGAGATTTGAGATTAGAACCCCAAACTCAGATTCGCCCCTGCGATGTAATAATCCCCTTCCTCGGCATAAGCGGCCCCGATGTCGATGAACCCGAGGCCAACGCCCAGGTGCAGCATAGTGGGGGCCCCGCTCTGGCCGGTATTCTGGCTCATGCCTGCGCGAAGGGCAATTGCCCAGAGGTCAAACTCCGCTCCAACGGCCCATTCCTGGTACTCGGTTCCATCCTCCACGGAATTCTCGCCCACATCGTAGTCAGCGGCGATGGTAATCATCGGCAGGTTCAGGGCGACCCCGATTCTGTATCGGGGGTCAAATTTGATTTCACCCAACTTCGGGCCGTTGATATCCTTGGCGATAACGCCCACGTCCACCAGCGGGAGGAGGTTCATGAACAGTCCTGCGTCAACAGCCAGCGCACTCTCAGACCCTTCAGCCCCATCAGTTATTTCAGACAGCCCGATATCAGGATCAGCTGTAATATCCTCGGAATAGGAATATGTGGTCGCATCAATGTTCCTTACGTTTCCACCGATGATAAAATCCCCAAAACTCTTCGCACCGGAAAGGATGATCTGCTTGGCGTCAATCCCCCGAAATTCAACGGTGGCTTCCTGGGTAAGAAGTGTTGCGGTGACATTGTCAGCAAACACAACGCCGGAAATATGGTCGGAATAAGTTATGCCCATGGAAAGGCCGAAAGCTCCAAAACCGGCGCCAACAGAACCGTGACCAGTAATGTTAACCGAACCGGCGTCCTCGAGTTCATTAAGGATGGCGATCTTCCTCGTTGGTATCGTACCCGGATCGTTGAATTCATCGATCAGGTCAACCATTCCGATGTTGTCCTCGATTCGAAGGACCATTTCCGGAAGGGAAACCCCGACGGTGGAATCTTTCCCGAGAAGGGCAGGGTTGTACTGGACGGCACTGATCCCTTCACCCGCCGCCACAAAAGCTCCCCCCATTCCCAGCGCACGCACATCGGTGATGGGGAAGGGCAGAGCCATGGCTCCCGGGACAACGGCAAGACAAAAGCCCAGAATTATGGTTAATACAGCCAGACGTTTCATTCAATCCTCCTTCATCCCTTTTGGATTTTCCGTATCTTAACCAAATGTGTATCCAGTTCACCAGGAATTTATAATTGAATGCAAAAACTAAACCAAACAAAAACCGTTTAACAACAGCATATTTGTGTCCCCCCATCAAAAAATCTTGAAAAAATGTGACAAAAAACGGCACATTCCTTGCCCGAAAAGTCAGGAACCTGGTTGCCATGTCATGTACTTACATCCCGATCCTCCTCAACCTGATCCCTTACCTCCTGTCTCTTTCTCTACTCCTCTTATCTGTTTTTCCCGGTTTGCCCGCGGTCTTAAAAACGTGTAGTATTTTTTTGGTGATTTCTACCAACGGTATTTTTCCAGAGACCTGTGTTATGAAAATCAGCGCCGGGGGGAAAAACCAGGTTGTGAGTACAGCCGACGAATTTACGGAGGCGGACAATGTCACAGGATAATGAAGGAAATACCCTTGCGGTGTTTGTGGACTTCGAGAATATTGCCCTCGGTTTCAAGGGAAAGGAAAAAAAGCCTAAAAAGTTCGAGATCAACCTCGTTCTGGAACGCCTCGTTGAGAAAGGAAAGATCGTTGTCAAGAAAGCCTATGCTGACTGGGTCCGTTATGCCGACTACAAACACACGCTTCACGAAGCCGGTCTGGAACTCATCGAGATCCCCAAGCGCCAGATGGCCGGGAAAAACTCGGCGGACATCCGCCTGGTTGTGGACGCCCTCGATCTTTCCTGGGCCAAGGAACATATCGACACGTTCGTTATCGTCTCGGGGGACTCTGATTTCTCCCCTCTTGTTTCCAAGCTCAAGGAAAACGGAAAAAGGGTCATCGGCCTGAGCCTGAGGGACTCGGCATCGACTCTTCTTACCGAAAATTGCGACGAATTTATCTACTACGAGGAACTCGAGTCCCCGGAAGGCATCCCACCCACCCTGGCCGAATCCCTTCCCAAGCAAAGAAAAGAGGTTTTCCAGCTCCTCGTGGACAGCATCATCGCTCTGATCCGGGAAAACAAGGAGATCCTGTGGTCATCCATGGTCAAGGAGACCATGAAGCGAAAAAAACCCTCTTTTTCCGAATCCGGATATGGATACCGTGCCTTCAGCGAGCTCCTTGAGGACGCGCAGCGGCACAACCTCGTCCGACTTCGCCAGGATGAAAAGAGCGGCTCGTACATCATTGTAGGCTTCGGTAAAGATGACAAGGGGAAAGCCTGAACCGGTTCATCTCCGGCTACGGCGTGACAGGGGGAGATAACGGTTAAGGATTGAGGATTTAAGTTTGAGAGTCTGAGAGTTTGAAGTTTGAAGTTTTTTCCCACGTTAAACAATAAACGTTAAACATTAAACATGCGAATATCCGTTGGGCGTTGAACGTTGGACGGGCAGTCGCCCCGTCAGGATTTTCTCCTGACTCCTGGAGGTATAAATGAGCACTGTCATCATCTACGGAAAAACCAGTTGACCCTATACCAATCAGGCCCGGGAGGCCTACAAAGACAAGGGGTTTGAGGTCGATTTCCGCGACGTGGGGGAGGATCGTGCCCTGATCAAGGAGATGATGGAAAAAACCGGGGGGCGTCGGGAAGTCCCCGTCATCATCCAAGAAGGAAAGGTGATCATCGGTTACGGGGGTACCTGAGGGGTATGATTTTTCCGGCGGGACCGGGAAAAATGATTCAAGGTCCAAGAACCAAGATCCAGGGATTTGGAATCAAGATCTGGATGCACCTCAGAAACTTCCAAGGATAAAGGGATTTCTCTTGGATTTTGGATCTTGGATTCTTCTGTCCACCACTATTTGGCGGGCTTCGGTTGAATCACTCTCTCCACCGACTCATCCCCCATTTCCCTTACCAGAACGTAAGCTTTCACGAGGTTCCTGTTCACAGCAAGGAACGAGTGACTCAGATTGGCGTTGTCCAAGAGGTTAATAATCCCGGGGTCGATGAGGTTATCAAGCTTGTTGGTAGTGTTCCAGTCCGTCAGCATGCCGATGAACGGTCCCGAATCGGTGGGAGCCACCGCTCTTTCCAGACATAGTTCCGCGTCTTCGGTTATCCTGCGAACCGCGATGATTCCTGCTACCTGTTCCAGGGTGGAAAGTTCCAGTGAAACGAAGAGGTTAATCTGGTTCCTTCTCTCGTACTCAACCAGTTGGGATTTTCTGGCTGAAGGATCGACGTAGTCACGGACACCAACGATGAACGACTTGTTAACGTGATGGCCGTCAACGGTCTTGAGGAGTTTGGAGGGACCGTTGAGAACCCTGATGAGGGAGGGTGCATCGATCTGGGCGTGAAGGACCTTCTTGCGGTACCTTTTCTGTTCCTCCTCATGGTGAATGCTGATGGGATAATCGGGGAAAATAGTAATATATTTCATCCGATCAGATCCAGGACAAGATGGCCGTACCGGTAACAAAGAGGATCAGCCCCCAGAACCGAAGGCCCCGGTCGGAGATACTGCCCCAGACCCTGAGGAGCACATCCACCCTTTCCTCCTGGCCAACCAGCAGGAACACACCCATCCCCAGAAGAAGCAGCCCCAGGATGAACAGGAACCAGGGAACACCGCTCCAGAATGAGGAGATGGCAAGGAGCAGCCCGAACGCCGCCCCCACAAGCCCCCACAGCCGGTAGTTGCCCGATTCGACGAAGCTCCGGCTGAGGTTCTGGGCCTGTTCAGTATTGAGGATCAGGAACGTGCCTTTGGCGATGAACAGCAGGGCAACAAAATACAGGTACCAGACCATTGGGATCCCTCCTTGCGATCCAGAATGATAACGGAAAACGGTTGAATCAACAAGCGACTGCCCCAGCCCTGTAACAGGGTCCCCGGGAACCGTTTTTCATCCGGGGTTCCCTGCCCGTCAAGGCGGCAGCAGGTCGATGATGGTGGCTCCCCACCCGCCCGCCTCGATGGGAGCGTCGGAGAAGGATGCCACGAAGTCGTGTTTTTCAAGGAGGGTTCTGACGGCTTTTCTTTGAACCCCTTTTCCCTTTCCGTGGATGATCCTGATCTGGAGGACACCTTTTTCCCGGCAGGCTTCAAGATACTCTCGAACCACGTCGAGAACATCTTCCGGACGAAAGGCATGCAAGTCCAGGATGCCGTCAAGGGGAAGTACAACAGGGTCATCCGACACGATATTTCTCCAGATCGTCCCCACCCGCCGGGAGGGCGGCGATGACCTTTTCCTCTCCTTCCCCACCTTCAACCTTCACCGGGACAGGTCCCTCCTTATCAGGGGTTTTGCCATAACGAACCACCAGGGACGAGGTTAGTTCCTCATCTTCCGGGGAGGCCCCTCCCTCCAGAAGGGCCAGCGGTCCGGTAACCTCGAGGCATTTCAGAAAAAGGTCCTTTTCTCTTCCCAGTTCCCTGATCCGTTCGTTTTCCTGGTGGTTTCTCCCCACGATCGCCTTGGCTCCCCCGGGCAGCCTGAAATGACGACCGATCTTGAGCCTCTCAACGTCCAAAGAGGTGGATCGGGGATCGACCATTAGCAGCTCTCTCAGACGGATGGAGAACCCAGGGTCAGTGAGAAGGCAGCCTCCTCCGGGGGAGGGGAACTCACTGATCTCCCATTTCTCGGCTAATTCCATCTGGCGCTTCCGGGAACGCCCCTGGATATCCAGAAGCAGGCTCCGGTCCACCAGACCCTCCCTCTCAGGATCCGTCTCCGGAAGAAGCCTGGCCGACAGGGGCCGGAGAATAACCCCGGCGTATCCCGAGGCGTTTTCCACAGTTTTGAGCGCATGGAGATTCTGGGACATGGGCCTTTGACCCAGCACCTCTCCGGAGAACAGAAAATGGGCATTAAGCTCACCCATGAGATCGCCAGCTTTCCGGAACATCATCGCATGGCAGTCGATACAAGGGTTCATATTTCGGCCGTAACCATATTGGGGAGCCTTGACCATCTCCAGGTGGTCCTCGGTGATATCCAGGATCCGGTGGGGGATAGAGAGGGCCTGGGCAGCCATCTCGGCACGCAGACTCCCGAAGAAAGGGGTTTCAAACGTGATCCCTGTGACTCTGATCCCCTGTTCCCGGAGGACCCGTACCGAGAGCAGACTGTCCAGGCCCCCGGAAAGGAGGCATAAGGCGTGCGGGGTATCAGCCATCAACGGAGAATCAGCTTTTTACGTACTCCCGGACGAACCGGGTGGTAACGGATTTGGGCCTCTCGATGGGAAAACCCAGGGCCCTGCTGTAAATCAACTGGGCGCCCACACCCAGGGCGCGTGAGACACCAAACAGAACCGTGTAGAAAGGAAACTCCCTGATCCCGAAATGATAAACAAGGGAACCTGACACCGCGTCCACATTGGGCCACGGATTTTTTGCCTTTCCCTGTTCTTTGAGGATATTGGGAATCAGTTTGAACATCCTTTCCACCGTCTGGAAAACGGGATCGTGTGGAATATTCTTTTTGCCCCACTCAACCTGGGCGATAAACCTCGGGTCTGTCACCCTGAGGACCGCATGCCCGTAGCCCGGCACAACCTTCCCGCGGTTCAGCACATCCCAGACATATTCTTTCACCTGCTCGTCCTCGGGAGGGCCGCCAAATTCCTCGATCATCCCCAGCACGAAAGCCAGGCATTCTTTGTTGGCCAGGCCGTGCAGGGGACCGGCAAGCCCGTTCAGGCCCGCCGCCAGTGAATAGTAGAAATCGGAAAGGGCGGAGCCGACGACGTTGCAGGCGTGGGCACTGACGTTGCCGCTCTCGTGATCCGAGTGCAGGGTAAGATACAGCCTCATCAGGTCGGTAAGTTTCCCGTCGGGATCCGGGAGACCCAGCATCCCTGCCATATTGGCGCCCCAGTCAAGGGAAGGGTTGTGAGGAATCAGTTTTCCATCGTGGTATCGGATCCGGTAAATTCCGGCGGCAAGTTCCGGCAACTTTGCCACGAGGTTCAGGACATCCTCCATCGTTGGGATCCAGAATTCCGTTTTTTTTACACCCTCATGATAGGCCCTGGTGAATTCGGACAGGTTTTGCATGGCCATGATGCCCGTACTGATCATGGCCATGGGATGGGCGTTTTCCGGCATGGCACGAAGGACATCCCAGACGTATCCAGGGACTCCCGTCCGCCCTCCAAGATCATCCTGGAGGTCTTTCAGTTCCTCCCCGTCAGGAAGATCCCCAGTGATGAGCAGCCAGAGGATCTCCTCAGGGAGCCGATTGGTGAGTTCCATGATGGGTATCCCCCGGATAATAAGGCCTTCCTCCGGGTTGACCTCCGAGGTGTCGCAGATGAGGCTTTTGATGCCCCTCATGCCACCGTAGATCATCGCCACCGTTGCCTCGGAAAGAACAACATCCCCGTAGACCTTGACCAGGTCCCTGATGTCATTCTTGAGAGCGGGGAGTGCCCTGTCGAATTTTTCTTTCAGAAGGCAGGCCATGAAAAACGCTCCTTCCCGCTGGGGCCCGGGACCAATCGATTCCGGATCTTTCTCACCCCAGTCCCATCCGCCCCCGCCTGCCTCAGGTTCAAGCGTCCGGGGACAATTTCCATCTTCAGAACAAAAAACGGGATCGAGGCCCTGTCAACGTGGGCGCGGATCCCGGTACATCTTGTTTTTAGAGGGTACCGCACCGGGTTCGGGTAACGCAAGGCCCTTTTCTTTCATTCACGGACTTGACGGCTTTCCGTCGGTGTGATTACTTGTAAATCGACAACCTTTTAATTTAATTGAAATTTTCGAAAGATTAACGGTATCGGCCCTGCCATTCCATCGGAGGCTCTGGCGGACTGCCCTGATGCCCCTTAAAGGAGAAACTGTTCATGGGCAGGATTGAACCCGGAACCACAGGCCGTTTCACAACGACCGTCAGGGACGAACATCTGGCCAGTTCCATGGGTAACTGCGGGGTCGACGTGCTGGCTACGCCCACCCTGGCCTGGATGTTCGAATCCGCCGCCACCGACGCCCTCGCCTCCGTCATGGAGGAAGGGGAAATCTCCGTGGGAACATGGATCTCGGTCCGCCACCTCAAGCCGACACCTCCAGGGATGTCCGTCAACACCACCGTTACCCTTCGCGAAACCAGGGGTGTGAGATACCTGTTTGATGTGGAGGTCCGCGACGAGGTGGAGAAGGTGGCAGAGGGAAATATCGAGCGCGCGATCGTTGATAAAACCAGATTTTATCGCGCACTCGGGGAAAAGGGGAAAGGGAAAATTGAGGATTGAGGATTGAGGATTGCAATCCTTAAAATCAAATAGACGTTCTAACGGCACATGACCGATTTGATCTTAATTCTCAACTCTCAATTCTTAATTCTCAATTAGGTTTTATGGAACATTCGCTGATCGGATCCGAGATTCAGTTCCTCACCCTGCTGACTGTGGCGGCCAGTATTGCCGTCGCTGTTAAATACGTCAGGCTCCCTTACACGATCGCCCTTGTCATCGGCGGGCTTCTCGTCAGCCTGAGTTCTGTCGGCCCTTATCACCTCACCGAAGAGTTGATCCTTTTCATTTTTCTCCCACCCCTGCTTTTCGAGGGAGCCATTCATTTCGAACTCACCGGGCTTCGCCGCAACATGAGAACCATTGGTGCCCTGGCCTTTCCCGGCCTGATCCTTTCGGGGTTTCTGGCCGGACTTTTCATCCAGCAGCTCACCGGGCTTCCCGTAGCGGTGGCCCTCCTCGTGGGCGTAATGATCACTCCGACGGACCCGATTTCGGTTCTGGCTCTTTTCAAGAAACTCGGGGTTTCCAAGCGCCTTTCCATGATCGTGGAAGGGGAGTCGGTTTTCAACGACGGAACCGGCATCGTCCTTTACAGTGTTCTTACCGGCATCGTCACTTCCGGTACCGTGGATATAAGCGCTTCCATTCTCCTGTTTCTTAAAGTTGTCATCGGAGGCCTCCTCGTCGGCCTTGTCCTCGGATACCTCGCCTTCCTTATCCTCAAGGGTCTGGACGACCATGTTCTCGAAGTCCTGATCACGATGATCCTCGCTTTCGGGGCCTTCGTGCTTGCCGAACACAATCTGCACGTTTCCGGGGTCATGGCAGTAGTAGCAGCCGGGGTTCTCGTTGGGAACCAGGGCATCAGCCAGGCCATGAGCCCTACCACCCGGCTTGCCATAAAAAACTTCTGGGAGATCGCGGCTTTTATTATCAACTCCCTTATTTTCCTCATGATCGGCACCCAGATCCACATTTTTGATCTCTGGGCCATCTGGCCGACCATCCTGGGAGGGTTCGCAGCCGTGACCCTGGCAAGGGCTGCAGCAGCCTACCCGATCCTGTACATGCTTAACCTCGGAGGGGAGAGGCTGCCCGCCCGGTGGTTCCATGTTATCAACTGGGGAGGCATCCACGGTTCCATCCCTGTGGCCCTCGCTCTCGGTCTTCCTTTCATTCCTCAGAGGACTTTCATCGTGAACCTGGTCTTCGGGGTCGTCTTCCTGTCTCTGGTCCTGCAGGGTCTGACCATGTCGCCCCTTGTACGCCTTCTGGGACTCAACGGGCGCATGGAAGAAGAAAAGCTGTACGAGCAGGCTGTCGCCCGTTCCATGGTACTCAGACGGGCCCTCGGGGAACTGGAGGAAAAACTGGAGGCTGGCCGCCTATCCAGGGCCATTCATGACCGCCTTTCAAGTGAGCTGGAAAGCGAGATGGGGAAGATCGAAAAAGATATGGAAGAGTTGGAGGCCAACCCACAGGTCCAGATGGCGTGGGAAAACAGAACCCGGCACGCGTCCCTGATGCTGCAGAAGAGTACCCTTAACGACCTGATGGTTCAGGGGGAACTGTCCCACGATTCGGCGGAGGAACTGATGAGAGAGGTTGATGAAGCCCTCGAAAAAATCGAAAGCCGGATGGCAATGGAGGAGAAAGGCTAGTTTGAACGTTTGAGAGTTTGAGGGTTAGAAAAACTGTTTGAAGTTTGCGGTTTGAAGTTTGAAGTTGCGAATTGAAAGTTGAGATTTGTGATTGGTGATTGGTGTTTTAGTACACTTGTGCACTGAGGTGCAAAAAACCTTTGTGATTTGAGATCTGAGATCACTCACCAGTCACTAATCACCGCTTTTTCTTCTGGACTCTGGACTTTTCTTTCCACCCCCTGACAAGCAGATAAATCCCGACCCCCGTTACGATGATCGAAAAGTACTGTCCTGGAGTATGTCCCCCGTACAGTCGGTCACCGACCCTGAGGCTGTCAAAGAAAAAGCGGACGGGGGCATAAAGGAGGAAAGCCAGGCAGATGTGAAAAGCCCTGAACGGGCGGTATTCCTTGAGGGCGTAAAGGACCGAGGCAATGACCACGGTCCACAACATCTCGTAAAGACCCAGGTTGTGCCTTACGATCCCCGATCCATCTGCCATTCCAAGGAAAAAGGAGGTTGTCCGGCCCGGGTGGTCGAAGGCGATAGTGCAGCCCGTCCGGGCAATGGCCCAGGCAGGGACGACCCCGAAAAGCATGGCTTCGAAGTAAGGGAGGGAGGGAATCCCTTTCCTTTTCAGATAGAGCCATCCCCCGAAGGCGCCTCCGAAAAAACCTCCATAGGAAGAGATCCCCTTCCAGATCATGAAGAGGATAACAGGGTTTTCCTGAACCAGGGGGTAGTTATAAAAGATCGCCCAGAAGAGGTGAGACACCATGAAGCCGATTGCGATAGCTGATATCCCTGCGTCGGCAAAGATCTTGAGGTCCAGGTTCGTCTTCCTGGCTCTTCTCAACCCCAGATGGTATCCAACGATGAGGGCAGTAGCCACCAACACCCCGAAGGGGTGAATCTGAACGGGACCGTAGATGGTCAGGGAAGGTATGGAGAGGTTTGGAAGCAAATACGATCTCCTTATTGAAAATCAAAAAGAACGAATCACACGAATCACTCGTCTGCGAAAAAACTTCCTCCTTCGTACCCACCGTCGCTAAAGCTATGGTGGGCAGGAAAAGTTATGGAGAGTAGGTCAGTTGGTTAACGGTTCGGTATGACACCATGCAGTCATTGCGAGGAACCGCGAGGGGAACGAGGGTGACGCGGCAATCTCAGGCGAAGCCACGAGTTTGCTGCAGCTCCCACCGGTCACTCATGGGATCGCTTCGCTCGGTGAGCAGCTCGCGATGACAACGCGATTATCTAACTTCAAACTCTCAAACTTCCAAATTTCATCTGTTTTTCCCCGGATTCGAACGGATATTGACCGTCCCATCGATATCCGCAAGGCTGATCCGGTGTTTCTCGGGATAATCTGCGGGGTCCTCCCGGAACATCAGGGTGTGCTTTCCGATGGTGATCCGGTCGCCATCTTTAAGGCCGCATTTCCACGTGATCAGCACATCGTTTACGCAAACACCGTTGGTGCTGTTCTTGTCTTCCACGAAAAAAGGGTAACCCTGCCGATAAACTTCGGCATGGAACCGTGAAACCGCGGGGTTATCCAGTTGAATATGGTTAGACTGGTCCCGCCCGATCTTCAGCGGTTCCGGGCCCACATGGACTTCCCGGAGCGTATCGCTCCTGAACATAATGACGAGTCTGGCCAAAATACTTACCTCAGTTATTAGTGACCGGCGATCGGTAATTGGATTTTAGCCCAATGCCCAAAGGCCAAAGAGGAGTAGGATCCAAGATCCAGAATCCCGGGAAAAAACGTTGAACGTATTTCTTTCTGGATTCTGAATTCTGAATTCTGAACCACAACCTCAAACTTCAAACCTCAAACTTCAAACTGCAAACGCTGGTATCCCTCCGCCTCGGACCCCTTTTTTTCTTTGGACATTGGCCTTTGGACTCTGGACTTTTATTTTTCCCCTCCCAGGATCAGCAGCAGCCAACTTCCCGGCAGCCGAACTTTGCTCTCCTCGACCTGAAGGTCTTTCAGGTGACCGCCCGAAACCAGATTCCGGGATACATCTAACGCCTTTTCCAGCATGCTCGGCATGTAGTAAAGAACGTTCCGGCCCGTGTTTTTAACACCGGGTTTCGGGTCTTTTCCTGTGGCATACCCTTTCAACTGAAGGGCTTGGGTGATCCTTTTTTCGGTTTCCTTGCCCGTGATCCCTTCGCCAATCATGACCACCACGATGGTTCCAGGAGGGGGCGTTGCCATTTTCTTCCGCTGCACGACCTCTTTTTCGGGTTTCTGGACCTTCTTTTCCTCTTCGAAGGTCTTTTTTCTCTCAATTTTTCTCTCTTCGGCCTTCTTCTCTACAGTTCCGAATTTCAGGGTGGCCAGGGCCGTCACGAGGATATCGGCAGATCTGTCCCCCCCGATCCCGCTGCCAGCCGCGATGCCAAAATTCACCTTGTCTGACGGCGCCCCGCGAACACCGAGAAGCAGGCAGGCGTCCAAAACATTGTCATCCCCGGGAGGACCGGAATGATCGTGTCTTGATCCCGAGAATTCGGCGGTCATGCTCCATAGGCCGCTGAGGTCTCTCTCCATCCACGCGCTGTAAAGCGTGTCACTGTCATCACCAGAGTCGGTATTCACGTATCTCTGGTAGCCGAAGTTCATGCCCAGTCTCGTCTCTCCGGTCCCTCCGAAGAAGGCCAGGCGGACTCCCATCACGGGACTGTCAAGGGTAAAAGGATAAGACGCGTTTTCCTTCGCGGTGGGGAGGATGGCAGACAACTCTCCCGAGGCCCCAAACCCCGATGAGCTTCCAAGGAGTTGTATCCTCGCGAAGCCGCGAAGATCCAGAAGGCCGGATTCATTGAACTCCGGATCCCTGATGATATAGGGGATCGTGAAACCGTAAAAAAACCTTTCCCCCGATCGGAACGACCCCGTCACTGCGAGGATCTCATCCCAGTCTTCGCTGTCATCGGGATTTCGCAGGAAGTTCAGGGATGCTCCGAGGTTCGAGCGTCCGTTCCGATGGATATCCCCCGTCCAGGAGTGGAAAAGACTGTCAGGCGTTGCAGGTTCGATAATCGCCAGCGGCTGGAGGCCGGCGGACCCAGGATACACATAGCCAGCCGACAGGATGGATGGACTTCCAAAAAGCGCAAGAACAACAGACAGAAAGAAAAGACGCGACCTTCTCATCGTCCCACTCCCTCCAGGAAGTAAAAAACACACTTCGTATCACGGTGAATATACCTGTTATGGGAAGTGGAAGCAAAGTGTAGACCCTATGTTCACGGGCTGATGAGAGTTATGGCAACCTTGGATGTGTCACCCTGACCCTGCACCTTGATCACCAGTTGTCGGCTGGATTGTTGGAATATGACTATTTCTTCGTTTCCACGGATTATGGCCATTTCCGGTATCCAGCCTTTATCCGGCATCGCCTGTTTGTAAAAATCGATAATTTCCTGCGGCGTCGCGACAGTCTGCAGTTCAGCCGCGCAGGTGGCCCCGCGGACCTTGTTTTTTTATTATCCGGGCACCTTCACACAAGAAGCACGTTATCGGTTTTTACGCAAACTGATATATTTTATCACCTTTACGTCTCTCATGTAAAAATTCCCCATAAAAACCAGGGAAACGGGGGAGGCAGGAGAACCGTTTCAGGATTTTTTCAGTGAGAACAGCCACCGGAACCGGGAGATGGACGTCTTTTATGATAACAATTTGATCTATGCAATACGTTTCTCATTCTGCATGGTTGAGGAGAGGCCAAAAAAAAGCACCCGGACGGGTGGCCTTTTTTTCGAATGGCGCGCGATGCCCGCTTCTGCCATGAATAACCTTGAAGATATCAGGTCGACAGGCTACGGGGGGCACATTCTATCTGATTGGGATAATCCCACAAACCCGTTGTCAAACCTTCTTCGTGAACCACACCTGTCTCAGTTCAATGCCGGGCCAGCACCCATGCGGACGATAATATTGTGCCTTATTTCGAGGGATGAGGTTACAGGTTCGATCGGGATCATCCTGTCGGGAAGACGTTGTCCATCCAATTCATACCAGACGACTCCCCGGCCAACATTGTCAGGGTTCTCTACGGTGATATTGTAAAGTGACTTCCCTCTTCTGTATCGAATATTGAATCCGTCCCAGTCGGGGGGGATCACGGGATCTACGGTCAGAGCATCACCGGAAACCTTAAGACCGAGGACATCTTCAATCCACACTCGGTACATCCAGCCTGAAGCTCCCGTGTACCAGGTCCAGCCACCCCTTCCCACCTGGCTATCGGTGCAATAAACGTCCGCGGCCACCGCGTAAGGTTCCGTTCGGTAGCGCTTGACCCCATTCTGATCGAGAGTGTGATTAATGGGGTTCATCATGGTGAGAAGCCGGGCGGCCCGTTCACCATCGCCCAGCATTGCAAGAGCTTTCGCAAGCCATATTGCAGCATGGGAATACTGACCGCCGTTTTCCCTGACTCCGGGGGGATAACCTTTTATATATCCCGGATCCGTATCACCCTGATCAAAAGGAGGAGTCAGGAGAAGCGCCACCTTATCCACCTCCATAACCAGGTGTTTCCAGGCAGAATCAACCGCACGTTTGGCCCTTTCAGGGTCCCCCTTTCCACTGATTACGGACCAGGATTGGGCGATAGAGTCAATCTTCGCCTCATTTCCCGAGGACGAGCCAAGGGGTTGACCATCATCGTAGTAGGCCCTCAGGTACCACTCGCCATCCCAGGCGTGTTTATCGATGGCGGTTGCCAGCTGTTCGGCGTTTTCCCTGAACTCCCCGGCATCCTTCGACCGTCCCGTCTTTTCAGCCAGGGCGGCCATCCCTTCAAGGACAACATTCAGGAACCAGGCGAGCCAAACGCTTTCCCCCGTTCCCTGAACACCAACCCTGTTCATACTGTCGTTCCAGTCGCCGTTGCCCATGAGAGGTAATCCATGGGGACCCGATGTCAGGCCCGTGCGCAGCGCCCGGACACAATGCTCGTAGAGGGACGTTCGCTCCAGACTGACGTCTGGGACCATGAAAAGCTCACTTTTTTCGCCGAGGGCGTCACCTTCCAGATAGGAAACGGATTCGTCGAGGATCAGGATATCTCCACTGTGCTGGATGTAAGTACAAACCGCATAGGGCAGCCAGAGGAGATCGTCCGAACATCGTGACCGTATTCCGGCTCCTGATGGAGGATGCCACCAGTGCTGGACGTCACCTTCCCTGAACTGTCTGGAGGCAGCCTGGAGAATGTGCTCCCGGGCCAGGTCCGGATCGAGTTTCAGTAGAGCGAGAACATCCTGGAGTTGATCCCGATAACCGAATGCACCCCCCGACTGGTAAAAACCCGACCGGCCCCAGAATCGGCAGCTCAATGTCTGGTATGGAAGCCAGCGGTTAAGCATGATGTCGACGGCCTGATCCGGGGTGGAGACGGAAATCCGTCCCACGGTATCCTGCCACCACTCGAGGGTTGTTCTCAACGATTCCTTGACAATTTCCGGGCTCCTGTAGCGTTTGGCTAATTCCGCTGCTTCCTGTCTGGATTCTGCCTGGCCAAGGATGCAGATCACTTCCTTTTCCTGCCCTGGGTCCAGTTCCACCATGGTCTGAATAGCGGAACAAGGATCCAGCCCGGCACCGGTCCTGTCCGACAGCCCAATGCGCCTCATTGCCGCCGGTTGATCCGGATGGCTGTTTCGTCCCAGGAACTCTTCCCGGTCACCGGTATAACTCTCAGGGGTAGGACTGATGGAAGCAAAAGCGACGTAACTCTGGAAATCTTCGTTGCACGGGTTGGTGGCCATCATCGCTTTGACCTTGTTTTCCCAACTGGTCACAACATACATCTGGCTTCTTTCACGGTTTTCCCCGAGAACCCATTCTACATAGTATGTCACCGAAAGTCGGCGGGACGTTCCGGACTCATTTCGCAAACGGAGCCGCTGTATTTTGACCGGGTCCCCCTCCTTTTGGTCCATGGGAATGAAAACGGTAAGCTCCTGCTTGATTCCATGGCAGTTGTGGATGAACCGTGAGCATCCCTGGCCATGGTGAACCCTGTACATCCCTGGTCCCCTGACGGGGAGAGGGGTTGGTGTCCAGAAACGGCCGGTGTGGACATCCTTTATGTAGATTGCCTCCGAGGAAGGGTCACTGACCGGATCGTTGGTCCAGGTTGTCAAACGGTTCCGCTGGCTGTTGCCCCGCCACGCGAAACCGGATCCAGTCTCGCTGACCAGACATCCGAACAAAGGATTCGACAGGACGTTGATCCAGGGTGAGGGGGTATTGATCCCGGGTTCCAGATTGATGATGTACTCGGAACCGTTCTCCGAAAACCCTCCCGTTTTGCTTCCGAAAACCAGTTGAAGATATGGAAGAGCAGAGGAAGGTTCGGAAGTTCCAGCAATGCCGGTGGGCGATTTCGGCGGCAGTTCGACCCTCAGGGCTTGCGCTCCTAGTTGTTGGGCCAATGGCCCGCGGACTGCTACGAGGAGAATGTTTGCCATCGCAAGGATCAAAGTCAGATCTTCCTCGGGAATTTGATCGGTGAACCTGAGGTAAATACCTCCCGGGGTGTCCGTTCCGATGTCCTCGGAGAAATTGCGTATGAGTCTGAGCAGCTGATTGTGGAGGGGCTGATCGTACGTTGAGGCCTCCTCATTAAGGATGACAAGGTCACTTTTCAGGCCATGTCTTCTCCAGAATGTGTGGGCCTGAAGGGCCTGTGTGACAAGACTTAAGTCATGGGGGTCACCGATGGTTACAACCATGACAGGAAGGTCTCCGGAGATCCCATAACGCCAGAGGCGGGATTTTCCATGGACGTTCTGCATGAGCTTCACAGCAGGGGGCCTGAGTTTATCGCTGGGATAGATCATGAAATTTGCCAGATGTTGGAAACGGCGTGCCTCTTCCGGCTGAATTCGCATACGACGAAGCTCCAGTTGAGCCTGCCGCCATACAAGATCCCTTTGTCTTCGAGGAGTCTCAGGGTTCTCATATTTTTTGACGATCTGAAGAATCTCTTCTTCTGTGCCGGCCGCACCCAGGATAAGGAACAGTGTTATCCGCTGGCCTGGTTTCAGGGTTACTTTCCGGCGCAAGCTGAGGATCGGATCCAGGATGTGCCCCTTGGAACCGGACAGATCCTGCTCAAGCGCCTGGGGGGAGGCAGGGGTTCGTCCTCTACCGATAAATTTCTCCCTGTCGGTCTCAAATTGAACGGGTCCCTCGGTGGGAACATTAACTGTCATCAGATGGCACAGCCAGATTGAAGGATCCTCCGGGCCTTTTTTCCGTCGTGTCGCGAGAAGAACCTGCCCATCCCGGACAACCTCTGTGCGGATGAAAAGGTTGTGAAAACTCGGGTGCATAACGTCCGCCCAGTGATCAGCCAAAGCGAGTTCAATGTACGAGGTTACCTGAAGTTCCCTTTTTTCGGCGGACCTGTTGATCAGCGAGATCCTCCGGATTTCCACATCATCCTCCGGGCAAACGAACATCTCCGTCTCCGATTGAATTCCTCCGTCAGAGCGCCTGATCTCAGCCCGATCCAGGGCTAAGCTGACAACGTAGTTGTCCATTTTTCCGCAAACAGGCTGATAGGTGTTGCTCCAGGCCCGTCCTTTGCCAAGATCCTGGATGTAGCAGAACAACCCCCAGTTATCGCGCGTGGTGTCGGTCCTCCATCGGGTGATATCCAGATCGTTCCATTTGCTGTAACCTCCGCCGCTGTTTGTCACCATGACGGAGTAACGGCCATTGGAAAAGAGCTGGGTTTTAGGTTTTGATGTATGGGGCGTGTTGAATTTGCTCTCCGATGGGAAAATTTCGACCGGTGTGACAGAGGTCGGAGCCCGCTCTTTCGTCGGCACCGCATATACGGGAGGCAGAACAGGTATCCTTTCGAAAAGGAGAGGCTCAGCAGCCCTCACTCTGACATCCTTGTGGAAACGCTCCTGCATGGGATCACTGTTGAGAAAGTTGTCCAGAGCCAGGAATCCCATTCCCTGATGGTGGGCCATGTAAGTCCTGACAATGACCCCCGTACCCCCCTCTGGACGTCGCTGACGGGAAAAGTCGATGGACTCGAAAAAGCCATGAGTGGCGAGAAGGCCCATTTTCCTGAGACGGTGAAGATTACCCAAGGCCTTCCTGGGACGAACAGGAAGCGCCAGGAGGGTGGCATAAGGAGCTACCACAAGATCATCTTCGAGGCCTCGCTTCAGACCAAGACCCGGAACTCCAAAACTCCTGTACTGGTAAACACTGGATGCGTCCAGATCGGCACAGGCGGATTCCGAGATGCCCCAGGGCACCATTTTCTGCCGACCGTAGTGAATCTGAAGGTCTACCGCTCCCTGACAGGCCGAACTCAGGAAAGAGTTTTTATACGTTTTGAGAAAGAGTTGGGGCATCAGGTACTCGAACATTGTTCCACCCCAACTAAGCAGGATACGACGACGGCCTACAGAGCCATGAGCTCTTCCCAGAGCAAGCCAATGGGCGACGGGGATTTCACCCTTGGCGATAGCGATGAAACTTGCCAGCCTGGCCTCGCTGGCAAAAAGATCATAATAGCTGTTGGCAAAGCTTTGATCAGAAACGCTATAGCCGATATGAAACAACCTTTTTCGTTGATTATAGAGAAAGCCCATGTTCGCATTATCTGCAAGTTCATTACTCCTATTTATGTTCAGATCAGCACTCTGGACAAGTTCGGAAGCCTGGTCGGCAGAAGAGACCAGCAAGTCGCCTATCCGGGCGGCAGAGAAAGTTGACAGATAGGAAGGGCTGTTCCCGGACGCCCTGGTGTAAATTATCTCCATGATTGGGTGGTCCCTATCGGCAAGTTGCCTGAAAGATGGAGCACGCCGATTGACCTTTTCAAACTCGATTGATGCTTTTGACCCAAAAACATTTTCCATCTCCTCGTCAGTCAGGAGTGACAGCTCTTCTATCCAGCCCATGAAGTGGTCGATCACACGGGACCAATGACGGATCTGACGGTGAAGCCTTTCTGCCCAGTATTGTATTTCCGCCGTTGGGGGATATTTTTCGTCCGGCTTGCTGATCCCGGGATTTAGAGTGTCCGTTTCAGGCAACGCTTCCAGATCCTTCAGGATCCCTTCCGACATCTCTTCAATGCGGCGAATACAACCAATGATATCCGTCAATCTGAGGGTGCTTGTCTTTTCAATAATTTCAGACAGATTATTCACTTTTTGCATCGGGTTGCCGCTGATACCGGCTTGAGTCATCTCACTTTGCAGGACGGATGCCGTGTCATTGATTCCCTGAAGCGCGTGATAGCCGAGGATAGGATTCTCTACAAGTTCCTGGACTCCCTGAGACAGTGTCCACAGAGAGCCGATCAGGTTGCCGCTGTCCACAGTCGAGACATACTGAGGGATAAGGGGTTCAAGGGTGTCAATATCGTACCAATTGAGCAGGTGGCCTTCATAACGCTGGAGGTTCTCCAATGACTCGAAAGACCTGGTCAATCTTTCAACAGCCTCATCGGGCGCCAGATATCCAAAATCGGAAGCGGCAAGGACACTCAGCAGGTAGAAGCCGATATTAGTGGGGCTCGTTCGCCGCGCTAATTCGTCGGTATGAGAAACCTGATAGTTATCTGAAGGAAGCCAGCTTGTTTCCGGCCCCACAAGATCATCAAAGGTTCTCCATGTTCGCCTGGCAACAATCCTGAGGAATTTTTTCTCTTTTTGAGAAATTTCCCGAGGGGGATGCCAGCCTTGTCCGAGCTTATAGAATACATACGGGCTGGCAGACCAGAGGAGGAGAAAGGGAAGAGCCACTTTGAATGTACCCTGGTTGTTCTCCAGGAGGAGAACACCTTCAAGAAACGAGAAAACACTGATAAGGAACATGAACGCGAGAAGTTTCCTTCTCCGGTTATCCGTACCCCTTTGCGCGGCCCGCGCTGTTGTCCATTGAAGCAAATTTTTTCCACTGATAAGCCTCCGATACCAGACGCGGCAGATAGCATCGAGGCAATTATATGCCTGTTGGATCATGAAGCTGACTTCGACAAGAGATCGGGTTAAATTTCGCGTAGTCTGACGGATCAAACCTTTTTCAATCCTTCTGGGGGACAAAAACCAGTTAATAATATCAGCAAGGGGCGACCACAGGAGGTTAAGACTCACAAGGGCTGAAGCGGCGGCGGCAATCGGGAGGGGTGCCTGCCATGACACCAGAAGGAAGGCAAGGGTCATTGGAAGATCAAGGCTTCTTCTCAGGTTGTCCATGATCTTCCATCGGTTGAGTGAGGACAACGGGTTGGTGGTTCGCTGACCTTTGCCATCCACAATCCAGGGAAGCAGCCAATTGCTGATCTGCCAGTCGCCTCTCATCCAGCGGTGCTGCCTGGTTGTGTAGGAAATGTAATTGGGAGGGAAATCGTCATAAAGTTCGATGTCACTGGCCAGACCCACCCGGACATAGGCTCCTTCAATCAAATCATGACTGAGAAGACTGCGCTCCCGGAAACGGCCTGTGAGGACCCTGTTGAAGATCCGGGGGTTATAGATGCCCTTACCCTGGTAGGATCCCTCCCCGGAGAGGTCCTGATAGATATCCGATACTGCGGTCGTGTAGGGATCCGTGCCTACCGGGTTGGTGAAAAGGCCGCTGAAGGGGGTAGCGGTGGTGCTGGGCAAAGAGGTCGTGATCCTCGGCTGGATGATGGTGTACCCGTCCCAGACAAGACCCGTTTTCGGATCTATGTCCGGTTCGTTGAGGGGATGAGCCATTGTTTCAATCATGCGCCGGGCACTGTCCCTGGGCAGCTGCGTATCGCTGTCAAGGGTGATGACGAAATGCACGTCCCTGAGTCTTGAAGGATCCCCCACCTGGACGAATTCCTGCTCGAAACGCGGTGGAACACCATTGAGGAACCGGTTTAGATCCTCCAGTTTTCCCCGTTTCCGTTCCCATCCCATGTAACAGGATTCCGATTCGACCCATTCACGATCCCTATGAAGCAGATAGAATTTATCCATGCCGTATTGTCTGTTGAGCCGTTTTATTCCGAGGACGGCCGTTTGGAGAAGCATTTCATCTTCATCCATCTCCGGTTCGTTGGAATCGGTGAAATCAGTGAAAAGGGCAAAGATGAGATTAGGGTCCGGGTTGGCCTGGTAGCGAATCTCCAGGTTCTCAACGTCCGAACGGATGTCAACCTTGTTGGTGAGGAGTGTTGGTACGACAACAAGAGTACGGAATTCTCCGGGGATGCCGCTTTCCCCAAAATCCATCTTCGGCAGCATTCTCACCGGGAGCAGATGCGTAATGATCAGGTTGATCGCCTGAATCGAAGCCCGGGCAGCAGGGATTAAGCTGAGGATGACCAGAAGAAAAAGGTGAAATGTCGAAATGGTCAGGGAGGCTGAGAACAGGTTAAAAAGAAGGATCAGCCCAAAGGTGGTGAAAAAGATTCCTCCGAGGTAAATCATGGAGTGATGACGGTAAACCCAGGAGAGGAGGCGGTACTTCGGATTTTCCCTGGCTCGAAGGATTTTCGCTAACTTCTGTCTTCCCCTGCCCACAAGGAAAAACCCAACATGGGATTGGCGGTGGTCCTCCGGTGCCGATTCAAACCTGTTGGTCGCGAGGGAAACAGCTGCCCGGGCTACTTCCTCCTGGGTCCATCCTCCGGCTTTGGCGATGGCTTCCACTGACTGTCGGTAACTGTTGCGGGTGGTGAAATCCATCCCGGGATAAACACCAGAAGGATCTTTCCTGAGATGCTTCTCTACCCGGCTCTGATTCTCAAAAATATCGCGCCAGTCGATCTGCTTTAAGAGTCTCAAACTGGTAATTCCGTTGCCGATGGAAACCTCGTCACTGGCCTGTGAGCCTTTTTCATCCAACAGAAAAGACTCAAGGTTGCCGCCCATTTTTCTCTCCAACCATCCTTGAACAGATTTGAGAGCCACTTCTTCGTCGTACAGGTGTTCGAGCATCTGGAAAGCGAAATGAACACTGGGTTCAGGGACTTCACTGATGAATTCGGTGAGGATGGGGAACAGCAAATCAGGTTCATTCCTGGCCACCACAATCAAGCGGTTGGCCCAGAAATCCGCAGCCTCCCTCTCCCTCAATTGGCGATCAACCCGTTCAGCAAGGTGGCAAAGGCTGTCAATGAGGGAGATTCTGAGCATGAGGGGAAAAGCCCATAGCTCACCGATCGTAAGGGGTGAGATCGACTGGTAAGCCTCGAGAAAATCGTTGATGCCATACTGATCAACCTGACCTTCGGTGTGAAGAACAAGTTCATCGGAGATCCCATATACCCTGGGCAGTGAATCGTGCCGTCCTCCTTTCAGGATCGGAAGTTCCCTGTAGAATTTTTTGGGCAGGTTCTTACGAACATCCGAAATATGGCTGTGAAGAATAAACGCGTTATCCAGGATCCATTCCGCCGATATCGTGATCTTTTGTTCCAGATGTGAAGCTTCCGCAAGAGTTTGATGGACCCTTTCGATAATCCTGCCATATTTATCGAGCTGTTTTAGGAGGGGGGTTTCCCCCCGGGTGTTCCGTCTAATATTATGTTCTTGAGCCAGAGTCCGGACGTGATCGCGGATTTTCAGGAAATCGAGCGGCTCTTCGGCGGAGATACCCCCTTCTTCCAGGTCCGGTTTGCGAGGGGAGTGAAAAGCAAAGATAGCCGGTTGATCCTTGCTGATCCTCCGAAGCAGAGAGATGGCCCGGCCCATGACAGTGGGGGAAGCTTGAATAACTAATACATTTTCACCCCGGACCAGACACCGGGCATATTTTTCCAAAGTCTCACGGTCGACTCCAAACCGCAGAACCCTCTTGAGGAAAGGTGCAGCCAGGAGTGAAACAGCTCCGAATACGATGAACGAAATCAGACCCAGATAGACCGCTGTCAGGATTGTTGATCCATACAGAAATAACGCCAGGCTGAAGGACAGAGAAAGGGTCGTTCCAAGAGTAATTCCGAGAAGAACCTTGTGATGAAAGGCAACTTCAGTGGTGTGCAGCGAACCTTCTCCGGACCTTTTTATCAAGGCGACACGGCGAAAACGCCAACCGCGAAGCCGTTCAAAAGCTTCCCTGGCGGTGTGTTCCGATGGATAAAAACTGATGAGGGTTCCTGTTGAGGCCATTGGTGACTAAACTCCGGAAGGTTGAAAGGTGCGTGAATGAAATGTTAAAAATACCATACTGAACAAGTGTAACGCAGCCCCTTGATCCGAATAATATTTATCTTCCCATATTTTCATGCAATGTTAGTCAATCAAGGTCCTTGAATCCAGACATTTGTGAATCTGGACCTGTATACTGCTTCAGTCTTTCGAAACGCTTTATGTCATAACCGATCCTCTTTATGAGAGGATTTAAAGGAAAAACCCGCCTCTCGGCGGGTTGCATGTTGATGGCGCGCGATGCAGGATTCGAACCTGCGGCCTTCGGCTCCGGAGGCCGACGCTCTATCCAACTGAGCTAATCGCGCGAAAAAACCCCTTTCAAGTTCGTAGTCGAACTCGATGGGGATTCCCTGATAGCACTATGGGTTAATCCAGTCAACCCGGATACAGGGTCCTTATTCTTTGCCCGCGAGCTTCCTCTGGACGGACTCGATCTTGTCCTTTCCGGTGACGTCCTTGTCGCGCCTTTCATCGATGACGATCCGGGTTGAAACGCGCTGAGCCCCCTGGTCAAAGGGAACACTGTGCACTTTCCGGATCACCTCGAGGATCTCGTCAAGGGTGCCCTCAATGACGCTTCCCATGGGGGTCAGGGTATGTTTCACCCCGGAGCCATCGAGAACCCTGGCGCATTCGGCCACATATTTACTGAGGCTCGGACTGCCGGTGCCCAGAGGAGTTACGGTGATCTCCGCGATAACCATGATGTGAGTTTACCGTATGCGCTTTTCAGTTAACAGGGAAAAGTGAGGTTAAATGCCTTTGCGTAAGACCAAGAAAAGCAGCCCCATGCAGAACCGCAGAGGACGCAGTTAAGGTCTTAAACCGGTAAGATCAAACCCTCCTCCGCTCAGGTTTTCTCTGCGTTCCCCGCGTCCTCGAGCGATCACGCCGATGACGTGAGACCGGGCGTGAGGAAAACACGGGTTTAATGCAAAAGCTGTAGAAACCGTCTCAGGTTGAGCTCGCAATAAAAGCGAAAGGAAACTGGAGCAACCCCATTGCTTGGCCCGGGATTGCCGCGTCGACTTCGCCTTCCTCGACACTCCTCGCAATGACACCGCCTTGGCTCTCTTCGCCCAGTCGCTCAGTCTCCAGGTCACTTAAGTTAAAACCTCCCCTGCCTTTCTCTCTGGGCCCTGGACTCTGAACTGATGTTAAAAAATAGCCCGGCGCTGGTCGTACCCCGCGCCGGGCTATTGATCGGGACAGGTGTTGATCTATTACTGATCGGTGTACTCGGCGTCCACGACGTCTTCGTCAGCCGGTGCCTCTTCTTCGCCGGCGGAACCCTCCTCCGGGGAGGCATCTCCCGCTGCGGACTGAGCCGCGTAAAGGACCTCAGCAAGTTTGTGGGAAGCCTGGCTGATTTCTTCGATAGCGGATTCCATTTCGGCCTTTTCCGTTCCTTTCATGGTCTCCCGCCCCTTTTCAAGAGCCGCTTCAATGTTGGAAGCATCTTCCTCCGAAACCTTGTCGCGATTCTCCTTCAGGTTCCGGTCCACTTCGTAGATAAGGGAATCCAGCCTGTTGCGGGCCTCCACCACTTCCTTCTTCTTGATATCCTCTTCGCCGTGGGATTCGGCGTCCTTGACCATCCTGTCGATCTCCTCGCTGGAGATCCCGCTGGATGCCTCGATGCGGATGGACTGCTCCTTACTCGTGGCCGTGTCCTTGGCGGAAACGTGTACGATCCCGTCGGCATCGATGTTGAAGGTAACCTCGATCTTGGGCATACCCCGACGCGCGGGGGGTAGGCCGATCAGGTGAAACTTCCCCAGGGTCCTGTTGTCCGGGGCCATCTGCCTCTCACCCTGCAGGACGTGAATCTCCACCTGGGTCTGATTGTCCTCAGCAGTGGTGAACATCTCGGATTTCCGCGTTGGTATGGTCGTATTCCTGGGGATAAGGGGGGTCATGACTCCGCCAAGGGTTTCAATTCCCATGGAAAGAGGGGTAACGTCCAGGAGAAGGACGTCCTTGACCTCGCCGGCCAGAACACCCGCCTGGACGGCTGCTCCGAGAGCCACCACTTCATCCGGGTTAACTCCCTTGTGGGGTTCCTTCCCGAATAGATCCTGGACGGTCTTCTGAACGAGAGGGATGCGCGTGGAACCACCCACGAGCACAACCTCGTCGATATCCGCGGGCTTCATCCCGGCGTCCTTGAGGGCCTGTTTGCAGGGGCCTACCGTTTTTTTGACGATGTCCTCGATCATCTGCTCGAACTTGGCCCTTGTAAGTTTGATGTTCATATGCTTCGGGCCGCTCTGGTCGGCGGTGACAAAAGGCAGGTTGATATCGGTTTCCTGGGTGGAAGACAGCTCGATTTTCGCCTTTTCGGAAGCCTCTTTGAGCCTCTGCATGGCCATGGGATCGCCGGAAAGATCGATTCCCTGATCCTTCTTGAACTCTGTCACGAGGTACTCGATGATGACCTGGTCGATGTTATCCCCGCCGAGATGTGTGTCACCGTTGGTGCTCTTGACTTCCACGACGTTGTCTCCAACCTCGAGGATGGAGATATCAAAGGTTCCGCCCCCGAAGTCGTAGACAGCAATCTTCTCATCGCTTTTCTTGTCCAGGCCATAGGCCAGAGCAGCAGCGGTTGGCTCGTTGACAATGCGAAGCACCTCGAGGCCAGCGATCTTCCCGGAGTCCTTTGTGGCCTGCCTCTGGCTGTCGTTAAAATAGGCCGGTACGGTGATCACCGCCTGCGTAACCTTCTGCCCGAGATGGTCTTCCGCCGCTTTCTTGAGCTTTTGAAGGATCATGGCGGAGATCTCAGGAGGGGTGTAGTCTTTTCCCTCGATGTTGATCACCGCGTTGCCCGAACTGTCCTTGGAAACCTTGTACGGGACGATCCTGATCTCTTCGGGGACCTCCTCCTTGCGGCGGCCCATGAAACGCTTGATGGAGTAGACTGTATTCTGCGGGTTGGTGACCGCCTGGCGTTTGGCTACCTGGCCGACAAGGCGCTCGTCGTCCTTGGTAAAACCAACCACCGAGGGAGTCGTGCGTCCGCCCTCTTCATTGGGGATGATCTTGGGGCTGCCCCCCTCCATGACGGCAACGGCGGAGTTGGTCGTCCCGAGGTCGATCCCGATCACTTTAGACATCTTAAATTCCTCCTTAAGTCCTCATAAAATTTAACAAATAAAACCTTTCTACCTTAACTTCTGTAAAACTAACCACGAACACGCTTCTGTCAACGGGAAGGGGAACTAGTCCTGCTCCTGCTCCTGGAGACTCATGTCTGTCCAATCCAGAGGACTCATGTCTGTCCAGAGGACTCATGTCTGTCCAGAGGACTAATGTCTGTCCAGAGGACTCATGT